>NZ_JAPVYF010000023.1:0-29938 GCF_041431705.1 Streptococcus sp. 27098_8_74 | reverse complement strand
TCGACATGGACCAGCTCCCGACCTTCTTGCCGTAGCTTCCGGTTAGGCTATCTGGTATTTACAAGGTTATTCAAAACTACCTTGAAGGTTCCTAAATAAACCTTTTAGTCATTATAACATATTTATCATTTGAGGCAAGGAATCAAGCAAATAATCCAATATCACTTTTTCTTATGTTTAATCTTGTTCAGTTTAAGGTCTTTGTAAGAAAGTTTATTCTCTAAAATAGCCACAAATTCATATGGAGCATTAAACATAATTTCAAAGCCTTTTTGTTTTCGCTGGTCAAACCAAGACATCTCTTCTGGGTTATAATCCTTACGGGATTGCAAGGATTTGAAGTCCTCTTGATAAAGAGTAAAGGTATCACCCAACATCAAGATCTGATTAGCAATCCGTCCAAAACGGTTCTTTCGTGCTTTTTTTACCTTATGCCAGATATAATGTTTTTGGTCTAGAAGTTTCTTATAGGCTGAGTCCTGCACCCATGCTCTCTTCCCTTTTTTCGGAACACCATTTTCATCGTAGTTGTCTGGGTTTAAGGCTCGACGCTTACTTTCTATAGCTCTATCCAAGTCCGCCAACCGTTTACTATACCCAAAATCATTGGAGAGATCATAAACAATAGTCTCATTATCACGCGCAGCAGTAATCGCCATCTGCTCAACAGATAACTTGATTTCCACGTTTCCTTTATTTGGTAGCTCATGGTCTAATCCATAAGGAACACCATCAAAGACTAATAAGATACTGTATTTCCAAACATTTCCCTTAACAAGAGTCCGTTTTAGAGCATATAACGCTAATTTTTGAAATTCCAGTGCATAGGCAAGCTTAATCTCTTGGCCTCGACGAAAAGCAAAAGGAATAATTAACTTGTCGTTTCTGCCTTTACCAGTCGCAAAGAATACCCCTTCATCAGTCACGTAGTTATTGCATTTACGGTACCATAAAGTCGTAAAATCCACTAAGCGACCAACTGAGACGTGATTACTGCTTTCTCTCTGCTTTCGACGCTGAAGATAGGCTCCTTTAACTGTCTGAGCAATAATTTCCATATTAGACCAGTGGATTATCCCTTCTTCTGCATACCTTTTATACATGGCAGCTGCTTGTCCTAATTCTTTATATCGGATGAATTTACCACTATTAAGACCAAATCTATCATTTAAGGCTATCCAATCAGCTTTAAGTGTCGCCGAAAGCTCCTTATGAGTTTCCTTCATAGAAAGTTTCTTTGTCTTGTCTTTCTCTTTAGAGATAGCTTCCTTTAACTCTGCCAGCTCTTTAGTACGTAGAGACAAAGACTTATATTCCTCTGAGCTAACACGACGATGTTCTTGGCAATTGATCCAATTTGTTACGGCTCGTTTTAACTTGTAGCCATATTTAAAACGTTTGGCTAGAAAATCATCGTAACCTTTGGTATTCAAAGGGATTTCTAAAGTATACACTCTACTATTCCTTTCTCTAAGAAGTTATCCTTTCTTAATAATATTGACTATACTAATCATCTTCTTTTACAAACTTCCTGAATGACCGCATAAAAACCAAAACCAAAAAACAATCCAGACATAATAACTCTACCATCAAAGATCATGTTATAAAACGTCTGCCAAAAAACAGTCTCGCCATACATAAAATTAGAGTAAACAGAGGCACTTAAAAAAGCCATAATCAAAATACCAATAGCCATCCAAAAAGCCAAATACCCTAAACATTTAACAATAACTATCAGCCAAAAATAAATGTCATAAGCTATCTCAATTATTTTTTCACAACTCATGTTATATTCTCCCATCTATGTATTACAGAAACTCAACTATATTATAGAGTAGAGCTAAGCTAGGTTTTTCTTAGCTATCTATTCACCCTAAAAAGCTATTAAAATCTGCTATTATATAGAAGAAAGTTGTTATAGATTGCTTTACAATTTTCCTAAAAGTTAGCAAATAGGTAAGTAAAAATAGCTTAATTACGAGTTCAGCAGGCAAGGAACTAGCACCAATAAGGTGCTTTTTTAGTTGCCTCCGCCTAGTTCCTTTATTATATCTGATACCTTTTCTAAACTCAATGTTTCGTGTGGCTCAACTCGTTCACCGTCTAAAACGTAATCATGGATCTTACCATTCTTTCGGACAATCTGGACAGTATCACCTTTAATAAAACCATTGTCCATAGCCTCTTTAAATTCATCATAGGTTAGCATTGTATTATCTCCTTTTCTATAGTATTCGTAATTGATACAGAAAAACGTATCTTTTTAAGTAATTCTATTATAGCGAAAAATGTTAGCAAACATTAGCATAAATTGGTATAGACACCCCTTAAAAATCTGAAAAAATGGCGCGTGATACAAGCGAACACCTTGTGGTGGCTCTCCTAGGCTCATAATAGAGGCGGGGGTCGTTTTTAATAGCGTCTAGGATTTATTTATACCACCCTTATTATAAAATCGTGCTACGGGCTTTTTAGAAGGGTTTTATACCAACATTCCCCAACAATTAGGCGTTTTATATCAAGTTTTTTCAGCAATTAAAAAAACGCTACGATAAACCAAGCGCTTGAATTTTTTATGAATGAATTAGTCATATCTTGTTTTTCTAGTACACGTTAGAACACTTACACAGGAGCAAATTATAGTGATTATAACACAATTTTGTTTAATGATAAATGTATTTTTAAAAAAATCAGTTTCAAAAATTTGACCTCATAAAAATAAAATGGTAAACTAACAATAGATGGGTATGGTGCACACCCGAAACCGTTTCAAGAAATAGCTTGAATCTAATGGCGCCTACAAAGCAAAGCCTTTTTTTGACTTGTAGTCTGCCATTTTTTCTTTGACTTACAAGGCATTAAAGGCAAAGAAAAGGAGAATTATTATGACAGTCACAATCGAAAACATCCACGCAAGAGAAATTTTTGATTCTAGAGGAAATCCAACCGTTGAGGTAGATGTTAGATTAACAGATGGAACACTAGGACGTGCAGCAGTACCCTCAGGAGCATCAACCGGAGACCGTGAAGCAGTTGAATTAAGAGATGGCGGAGCCCGCCTTCAAGGGAAAGGCGTTTCTAAAGCCGTCGCAAATGTCAATGGCGAAATTTATGAAGCATTGAAAGGACAATCACCATTTAATCAAGCAAAATTAGATCATTTGATGATTGAGCTTGACGGGACAAAAAATAAATCTCGTTTAGGGGCTAATGCAATTTTAGGGGTTTCAATGGCCATTTCTCGTGCGGCAGCGAATAGTGAAAAAATTCCACTCTATCGCTATCTTGGTGGAGTTGATTTGGAACTTCCACAACCATTTTTCAATGTCATTAATGGTGGAGTACATGCCGATTCAGGAATTGACGTTCAAGAATTTTTGATTACACCAGTCAAACGGGACAGCTTTCGCGATGGTTTAGAAAAAATTGCAAATATCTACCATACTCTGAAGAAAATTTTATCTGACAAAGGGCTAGAAACAGCCGTAGGTGATGAAGGTGGCTTTGCCCCTAAACTTGGTTCTACTGAAAATGCAATTGCTACACTTTATCAAGCAATTGAAAGTGCAGGATATGTTCCTGGTGAAGAAATTGCGATTGCCATTGACCCAGCTTCAAGTGAATTTTATGATGATAAAGAAAAAGTTTATCGTTTTGAAGGGCAAAATTTGACTTCTAAAGAACTATTGACTTACTATGAAAATTTAGTTGAAAAATATCCAGCACTTATTTCCATTGAAGATGGATTTTCTGAACATGACTGGGAGGGCTTTGCAGCTCAAACGAAAGCTCAAGGTCAAAAAATTCAATTAGTAGGTGATGATATTTTTGTGACAAATCCCCAAATTTTCAAAGAAGGAATTAAAAAGGACGTAGCAAATGCTATTTTGATTAAACTTAATCAAATCGGAACAGTAACTGAAGCGATTGAAGCCATTAGTTTAGCGAGAAAAGCAGGCTATAAGACAATGATTTCTCACCGTTCAGGTGAAACAGTTGATAGCTACATTGCCGATTTTGCCGTAGCCATGCATGCTGGTCAGATAAAAACAGGTTCAATGGCTCGAAGTGAACGGGTTGAAAAATATAATCAATTCTTGCGAATTGAAGAAGATTTAGGAAAAGATGTAGCTCTTGCTAAATTTCCAGGATAGATAAAAATAAAAAAACATTAATTTTTATAATTAATGTTTTTTTATTTTTAAGAATGTGAATTTATAGAGGAGAAGAGGGGATTCGAACCCCCGATACGCTTGTGACGTATACACACTTTCCAGGCGTGCTCCTTTACTGTTTGTGGTTTATCTAAATAGTTTTTTATTATTTCCTGTTGTTTAATATTTAAAAATAATCTATTCTTTTTTTTAGTAGTTCTGAATGAATATTGACTACTCGTATGATTTTTTCTATATATGTCTTACTAACGCCTAACTCGTCTGCTAACTCCTTTATTATATCCGATACTTTTTCTAAACTTAATATTTCGTGTGGCTCAACTTGTTCACCGTCTAAAACGTAGTCATGGATCTTACCATTCTTTCGGACAATCTGGACAGTATCACCTTTAACAAAACCATTGTCCATAGCCTCTTTAAATTCATCATAGGTTAGCATTGTATTATCTCCTTTTCTATAGTATTCGTAATTGATACAGAAAAACGTATCTTTTTAAGTAATTCTATTATAGCGAAAAATGTTAGCAAACATTAGCATAAATTGGTATAGACACCCCTTAAAAATCTGAAAAAATGGCGCGTGATACAAGCGAACACCTTGTGGTGGCTCTCCAGACGGCAATATAGGGGCGGGGATTGATTTAAACACTCGTATAATATCATATCCCATACCACAATCACTTAAAACGTCATACAGGGCTTTTCAGGGGCTAATAAGGACGTTCTAAAAAATTCAAAAAGGGAAAATCACGCGCAAAAAAGGGCAGCGTTGTTATATCCGAATAATACAGTGCCCCGATAAAAATTTAAGGGTATTTCCGAATAAAAAAGAAGCTATCAAAATAGCTCCCCTTAAACGTTAAGAAATTTTAATAATATCGACTGCTTGAAGTCCGCGTTGTCCTTGTTCAACGTCAAACTGAACTTTCTGACCGTCCTCTAAAGATTTAAAACCATTAGATTTAATTTGAGAAAAGTGTGCGAACACATCAGTCCCATTTTCTTGAGAGATAAAGCCAAAACCTTTATCCGTATCAAACCATTTTACTGTACCTTGTACCATTGAGTTACCTCTTTTTTCTACCATTTGTCAAGTATAATACGGTTTCTGACTCAACATTATTTCTGAAAATGTATGAAGGGAATTTTTTGAGGAATAGTTCAAGCTATTTTTCTGACATTTGAGCATATAAAAACGACACCTTATCTGGCATTTTTTGAAACAAGGTGTTAGAATTATAAGGCATAAACGACTTTAATGACTTCGGGCTAAAGTATAGTCGTAAAGTTTATTATGCATTATAAGATAATACATTGTCCTAATAAGGCGATGTATAGAGGCAATTGTATGTGGCTTAGTTGAAGTTATCTGCGATTGTCTTTTTCGTTTCTCATAGAAATCTGCGATATGGCAAGGATTGGTATGGCTAGCTGCAGCGATATTGTGAATACATTTGTACAGAATTTTTCTTGCATAAGGATTCCCGCGCTTCGTGATATGCTCTTGAGCTAGAAAATCTCCCGATTCATAGTGTTTGAGATCAATACCGATAAAAGCGTTGATTTGATTGGCAGACTTAAAGCGACGAATGTCTCCTAATTCGCCAATAACGCTTGTAGCCGTTGTTTCTGCGATACCAGGAATAGAGAGAAGAATCTCATATTCAGGTAGAGGTTTAGCTAACTCTACCAACTGTTCTAAAACTTGTTCTCGACGGTTTGTCAACCTTATAAGTTCCTGTGCGTTATACTTAACCTCTTCTATCATAGGAGAGGTTTTTGAAATGGCAGAATAAGATTGCTTTGCCAATCCAACTAACTTTTCAGCCAAGTTACCTACTCTGTTCTCTGAAATGCGTTTAGATGTTGAGTTGCGAATAGCTTCTTTCAACTCAACTTCTGATAGTTCCAGCACCCAATGCTTGGTTGGGAAGATGGACACGAGATTCCAATATTGCTCACCTGTAGGAGTAGATAGTAGATTCTCGATTTCCGGGAAGGCGACTTGAAGAACTTTGTGCAACCTATTTTTAGTCCTTACGATATCCTCTGTCAGATTTTGGTAGAATCGGCTAAGATCATGCAAGTTTCGATAGACTTCTTCTTGAACGTAAGTTGGCTTACGGTTTAAAACAAATTGTGATGAAGCTAGTTTCTCTGCATCAATCTTATCGGTTTTCCGAACTCGTAAGCTATCAAGTTGCTTCTTAGCTTCCAAAGGATTAAGACGTGTATAGTCATAGCTGTTTTCTTCTAGAAAAGCCTGAAGTCGGCGAGAGTAGACACCAGTAGCTTCGAAAATAATTTCAGGGTTGCTCACGGTCTTTAGATCCTCCAGTAGACGAGAAAATCCGATAATGTCATTAGGCATAGTATAGCCATGAACCCTATCGCCATTCACAAGAATAGCGACTTCTGAGCTTGCTTTACTCACATCAATTCCAAAAACTGTCCGCATTATGTTTACCTCTTTGTCTTGAATGATTCCTTATTTTAATGATTTCATTTTCAATACTCGACGTCTAGCGCCAAAAGAAGCCACGACTTAACAAGACACCTCTACTTTAACACAAAGAAAAAGTAGTGAGTACTCTCTCCCGTCGGAGATTTCTTCACTACTAATCTTAGTATGTTTTATATAAATTTGGAAAAACATTTAAGAGGAAAAACAAAAGATACCACTTATTACTTAAACTCCAAATCTTATTTACACTCGTTATTCTAACAGTAAGGTCACTATAAGTCAAGACTAAACTCTCATTTACCAAATTATAGAGAACCAATAGTAGTCTTCTTGATATGAATTAAATTCACCATTCTCATCAATCCCAATAAAAGAGGATTGATTTTCACCAATAAATTCTAACGCTTTTGTGACAAATTCTTCTTTACTAAGGTACTTCATTATCATTCTCCCTCTATAATTTTCTATGTTTATAAGTATATTATAAAGCGTTGTCCTGTATCATTTCATTCAGAACTGCTTCTGTCAATACCTTTTCAGCCAAGTCTCCATCTTCAATCTCTTCTTTACTATAATAGTAATCGATAATAGGACACTTTTCTAAAGCTTCATTATACTCTCCTCGGACAATGAATAGGTAATTACCGGTTAAACCTTCAGCGATATCTTCTTCTAATTCTTCGATAAGCTCACTATAATCATAACTAAAACGATAGTTTTCCTCATCTATCCATTTCTGAACTATCATAATCGTCTCTAACGTTAGATTCTCAAGCTTTCTCTCACCGTTCCGCAATCTTGTAATTGTAGAACGGTTTATTCCCAATTCTTTTTCTAAATAATTAGCTGGTATAGCTCTGTTCATTAACACCATTTCTACTCTTGTCGTATTGATCTTCATAATATCTCCTTACGCTATATTCTTATTAAAAAGCTCTGTAATTGGAGAACCTTTAAAATTAATTGGAAACTGAAAGTCTTTTGGATATACATAATCATTGAAATTTTCTTCTTTGTAAAATTCATGTTTCAATGTTCGATAATTAAAGCATACAATAGCTTTTGGGTGAGAAATACAAATTTCAGAGCCATATAATCTTTGAGCTAAGGTTAAGTGCGTTCTTATCATGTGTTCTGCTCTTGAAGAAGTTTCGAGAAATTCCATGTTGAAGTAGTTAAAACCAAGCCCATTTTCAATGCGAGCATACTTCTTAGGATTGTCATTGTATTCACTTAAATCAAAGACTAGTGTCATAGAGATTCTTTTCATTTTACTTTACCTCATCTATCCATTTCTACTCTTGTCGTATTGATCTTCATAATATTTCCTTACGCTTCTTAAAACTTTGTTACTGTCATACTAGTTAAGTTTTTTTATACAAGACATCACAATCTGATATAGCTCGGACTCTTCAAGACCATTCAATTCTTGTTCGGATAATTCAGTTAAAACCAACTGACGCATCTTCGCTACTGGATATTTTAAACGATGAATATCCATAATTTCCTCATTACCATATCCTAGACCAAATAGATAACGCTGAAGTGCTTCTGTGCCACTATAACTTCGACCACATTCTAAGTTTTGAATAGTCCTAACTGCAATTCCTGTCATTTTTGCAGCTTCAGACTGTGATACGCCCCTAGCCATCCTTAGTTGTTTGAGGCGGTAAGCATATTGTCTCCTGGTCATCAATGCTAAACGGTCATAAGCTCGTCTAGAAGCCTGCTTTCCTTTTTCAGTTTTCGCATATTTTTCTGATGACTTTTTCAGACGTTCTTGGTTTGATTCAACCCATTTTTTTCTGGTTGCTCGACCTTTCTCACTATGATTATACTTTAGATAACTTTCTTTTCGTCTTTTCTCAGCTATTTCATTATCTTGTTTCGTCATTACCAAACCTTTATAATTCATTAGTTGTTTACATAGTCCAGCAATCCAATGACGTGAAGTAAACGTTCTACCGTACAACTAGCTTGTAAATCATAATATATTTTTTCCGCTGATTCATTTCGATAATGTTCAAACAGTTCAATCCGTTCTCTATTTGAAGCATTAGCAAGTGCAGCAATTACATTAGCTGCAGTCTTATCAATAGGGTATTCTCTCAAAACATTAAAAGCATACTCTTGAACTTCTCGTAATTTCTCTATATAGGTATTCATAGATTTTACCTCTCTCTTTATTTCACAAGTCTATTATATCAAATGTGTTGCCTTATGTCAACATAAGAGGCTAACTTCTTTATAAATAAACAAGAAGACACCACTTATGATGCCTTCTCGTTCACCTTTATTCTGTTTCCAACAAATTGATTTTCAAAGTAACTACTGTTCCCTATTATTCTCTGCCTTATTATTGCTCGTATCCATCCCTTCAGGAAATTGATTCCCTTTCTCCGAAAGAAACTTTAAAAAAGAATATGGAAAAGCTAAAATCAGTCTAAGCAGCAAGTAAAAGTTACCCCCTGCTAAAACACTAAACGATAATCTTATCAAGATGTTATTGCTGAATGTCATAAAGCCCAATACATTCATTAACAGTAAGCCTAGAATGGTTCCAACAAGGATGACAAACCAGTTTAAACTTTCTAAAGACCAATCATATTTTTTTAACAAGATATGAATTGAGAACATTCCTACATAAATTAGCAAGATCGTTAGAATACCCAATGAACTACTGACAATAGACTGAGATGGTGTCCCTTTTCTAATCAATGAGTTATCTTTAGGTAGACTATCGCTTATCATTTGAAAGAATGAATGCTGATTGCTATTAGTAACAATCTCTCTAGTTGCTGCTAAAACCACCACTAAGATACACAAAGCTATCGTTATAATCGTCCATTCTATACTATTTTTCACGACTTTTTTCATTTTTCTCCACTCCCCTTTCTAGTTGATGAACATATGGTTCATATATGGCACTTAGTTCCCCTTGAGTGCCTTTGAAGTGCCCTTTAGGAGTAAATATAGACCACGTCATAATACCTACAGCTAAACCAAGAATCATCATGAAAGAAATTGTTACCGTTATATCCGCTTTGGAATATTTTGATTCCAATAGCCTACCCATCTATTATCACCTCATTTAGCTGGTAAGTAAACGACTTGGAGCCTATAGTGTCACTACAAAACGATAGTAATTTGTTAATTAAACCTAAATAACTGTTTGTAAGCTCATTTTCAATCAGAGGATAACCAAAAACCTTAATTTCACGAACATCTCGGCCAAACAATAGATATCTAGGAATTGAAGGAAACTCTTCCATAAAAGTGACAGGCTCTATTGAGTAAAAACCCAATTGTTCAAGTCTTTCAGGAGTTCCTGTTCCCATTAAACAATCCTGAAGTTCAATAAAGAAATGAAGTTCCTCAAATTCCTCATCGGTGGGTGAAAATCTAATGAAATAATTACGCAGGGATATTTCTTTTTTTACGTGGTCCATTAATTCCAGATTTTGTTTAACTCCCTCATACCTTTGTTGTTGAAGGCCAAATCTCCATCCATGAGATAGAGCCATAGTATTAACGAACTTATCTGCTGAAATGATATTGGAGAATGATTGAGAGAGACTATCTAAGGAAATAGACTTCTTCTTGACAATTTCCTCAGCACTTGGATACTCGTTAAGATCAATCAAGTAACAATGTCTAAGTAGTCTCAATGAATTATCTAAGGAGTATTCATTTCCTTCAAACTCAACAGTCCACTCTTTTGTAAATCTATTAAAACCTTTTATTTTTAATTTCGACTTATTATATAAACCTTTAACATCCAAAGCTACTAAAAATCTATATTTACGACCACTCTCATCTGAGAAGTTAATTCTTTCAGGTAAAAACCTAATTTCTCCAATTTTTTCTGAATAATACTTCCATGCATTATCCAAAATGTAGTCTAATTCTAATTTGTTTCTGATGCCAGTGTCTTCATGTAAGTTTCCTCGCTTATCAATTGTTTCATTTAATTTTCGTAATTCTTTATAAATTTCAAAATCATAGTTGTTTTTTTTAAACATTTTTTCTCCTTCATTCAAACAACGTCTTTCTTCGTCTATCCTAGCAGTTAAAACAATAGATATAACTAAAAATAGAGAGACTTTTTGTGATTAGGTTCCTTCTCGTTCTCTAGTAATCTGTTTTTACCAAGTGATTTACACAGCAACTAATGTATCCATTTATCACCTCGCTAGGATTCTCTTAACCTATAATTTATGTTATTTATTAGCCTAATTATAGGATAGCACACAATAAAACATACCACTACACCTTAAGTCAGTTATTCTCTAATAATGGGGGGTGTGACACCCCCTAACTCCATTGTGTCCTGTCTCATAAACTGCTATAATTTTCTTGTAGTTCGATGAAACTACACTAGAAATTAATACTTTCAGTCTCTAATCCTCCTAATAGAAATAGAGACTCCTAATCCAATCCAGTTCGCATCATAATCTCCTACAAACCCAGATGCGAACAAACCTCCTTTAAAACTAGGGCGATGGCCCTAGTTTTTTTTGCGTCCAAAAGTTACAAGAGACACTTCTCACGCGCGTGCTAAATAAAAAAGCGATAGATTATTCTACCTATCACTTGTTGTATGAATTTTACCCAAACAAATATCGGAATAATAATACCAAGAAGAAAGCAAATATGACATAAATTATTGGAGTCATCACAAACCACAAAAACTTGTTAAAACCTGATAGTTGTTTTCCATAGTAAATAGGATGACATACAGCTATATTAATGAATTTAGAAGCTTCAGTTACCAAGAATCTAGCATAAAGAATTAACAAAATCTTAAACGCTACTAATAACAAAATAAATAGCACAGTAATAAAAAGTGGATTTACATCTGATACTAACATATCCATTTTGTCAACGACTAATTTACTATCCATAAAATAAACCTCTCTATCTACTTCTAAAACTATAATTTGAAAGTACTTACAAACTAAACAAGGGCTCTATGATCTTCATGCCTATGTTCACTTAAAAGCACTTCACCAAATTGTACCCCGCTATCCTCACTGACTCGTTCCTGGCAATCGACACAATATAATTCTCTAGCCAATCGCTGTTGTCGACCACCTACATAGACCACCTCTTCCATTCCAGGCAACATATAAGGTAGCATGGTATCAACCAGCTCATCAAAATGTGATTCATCGTTACTTAAAAAGAAACGTGCAGGATGGTCACTATTATCAAAATCTCCAATGGCCACAAGACTATCATCTTCAGTCAAGAGATAGTAATAAGCAGCTGTGCGGTCTTCTGTGTATCGAAAGAATAAATGTGATTCATGACAAAATGGACATGTTCTATACTTATGACCAATAAATGATTTTAACCAACGTACAAGCAAATCCGATAAAGAGGCTTTGATTCCCTTAAACCAGAACAAGACATTAGGTAGAATGAAACCAACAATTATAGGAATAACAGTTAGATTATTGTCCACCACCAAAAGATAAAACTGGAACATAGCTGTTAGTCGTAGGAACCAGACAATCGTATTAAGGAAAATCTGATTCGTGCCATTCAGAAAAGTACTGACTACTGTAGACTCTTTATGCTTCACAAAAGTAAGAGTAACACACTTGATGGCAAACATAACTACAAACATAATGACATAGGCTAACATTCACTTACCTCATCTTCAGCATCAGTAAATTCAGAAGCTACTTCTCCCAAAAGAGAGATTAACTTGAAAGCACCCAAGGTATTATCTTGACTTAAATTGGCAAGCATACGGTCAAGAGTCTTTAAACAACGTTTCTTCTCTGAGAATTTCCGTCTATCCAATAAAGCACTATCTTCTAAGTCTTCTGTGTCACTAGAGGAATGTAGTTCATTTAAATCATAAGCATCACCAACGTCTAGGACTGATAGCTTACGAAGCACCCTAGAAACGACTAATGAAGAATAAGTCTGCGCGTGCTCTAGACGTTCTGCAGACTCTTTCAACTTTTGAATAATGGTATCTCTTTTGGCAAGTTCTTCCTCATCTAAAAGCAAAGCATCCAAGGGGAAAAGTTGTTCCACGATTGTCTTTTGACCAGGGACAAAAGCGTTACTTTGTCTCAAACCAGTGCTAGGAACAAAATGCTTACCGTTAACAACTATAAGTCTCTTTCCTAACCACTTGTCGACAATGCCACGCTCACTAGAAACTATGACACCATCCATTCGTGTTATTTGGATCGCAACCTCGTCACCTACTTTTAGACTAGCAATCCATTCTGAAATATCTTTTTTTGACAAATACATTATTTTGTTTCCTCCTTTGCAACTGACACAATATCATGGATAGCATCCTCATCAAGACGAGGTGCTTCATGCTTCCCTCCAGCCATTCGTTCAATTCGTTTGGACCATCCACCAGAAGTCTTATCCTTATGATAGATAACTGCTGTTGCTGCTTTCTCTACTCCCATAGCTTTAGCTAAATCTTTGCCACTTTCGTCAAGAACATTAACATAGATAATCTTGTTTCGTTCTTTTTCAGTTAAGCTCTTATTGAGTACTGGAATTGATTTTTGACAGTAAGGGCAATCAGGTCGAAAGAACACATATATCTCTGAAGCAGTATTTTTCTTATAAGGAAAAATGACATTATCTTCTTTAAAATAATCAAGCTGGTTTGATGTAATCTTTGTTGCGTGGAAACTTTGTTGCGTGAGTTCCTGATCAAAAACCGTCGTAACCATACGATTACTATAACTGTATTCATTCTTATAACTAGAGGTAAAACCAATCAGAATTACAGGTAACATAAATAACCCAAGAACAACTTTAGTCGATGTAAACTGGTGGGCATGGTCCACACCTTGATATACGATATAAAAGGTCGTAAGAACCCAAGGTAAGATAATTCCAAAAAGCAAACCAAACCAATCAAACGGAAATGAATAGACAATCCTATGGTTCACTACAACTACCGTTAAAATAGATAACGTCACAAGGATCGCATAGCTAATATACCAACCCTTGTAAAGAGGATTATCCTTTAATTTTGGAAATGCATCACAGAGGGATTTCCAAGCAGATTCAATTTTTATTTTCATTAATTACCGTTACCTTTCAATCTTTTTTATCTTTAAAACACCAACAGATACTTACAACAATTTCGAACAATCAAATGACTTTCTTACATCTTTTTAAATAGTTGAGAGAATGATTATGTGTTGCAGTTGCTGCGCGTGACTTATTCTTTTTTCGCTGATAAGAATTCATCAACCTTCTTGATGACCTCGTTATGTGGGACAAATAAAGTATAGAGTGATGGGATGATTAACACCGTTTGTAAAATAATTTCCATCACGTTATTAAGTGATAGAGTATGCCATGATAGGAAAAAAGTAACTACCATAAACAAGTACAAAATAAAATATGTGACAAGAATCAACCAAGCAATAGCTAGAAAAATAAAGTAGTGGATTTTTCCAATAGCTACATCACTAACTATGGCTAGCCTTTTCAAAATTCTTGGTCTTTTTACTACGATAACAACTACAAGCGAAACAACTAACCATACAAGTCTTCTTCCTAAGTATTCCAAATAATCCATTTACAAATACCTTTACTCTATCTATAAACAATCAAGAAATAATCATCAAAAGGAAGTTTAATTTTTTCTGGTAGAACTTCTTTTGGGAATACAATGATCATATGTTCATACTCCATTGAGAATTCTTCATAGAGACTAGTTAAGTGTGGAATCAAGTCACTTTTGATATACGTCATAGGCACCATAGGATACTCTTTCAATTCCCATGAGTCAGTTTCAACAACAGCTGAGAACTGGAATTTATCATCATCTAAAGGTTCTGATATCTCCTTTACAAGATAATCTATTTTCTGCAGTTCAGAAAAATCATAAGCCTCGCAATCACACCAATCTTTATGATTTGAAAACATCCTTTCTTGAATGATTTCGACAATAACGTCAGAAGCATTTGTTGTTGTTTGACTGAATAAAGAAATATTTTTACGCTTTAACATGTCATGTCCAGTCACACCTTCAACCTCAACCTCATTTACATATTCCAAAAAGTTCATTAAACGTTTAGATACTTGCGTATTATCTTTACGACTACTCTCGAAAACGAAAAATAAACTAGAATTTTCGAATGCTGGTTCTTCTGCGTAACCAAATATTTTAGAAAGTAGAATTGTTTGACGTTCTGTTGCTCGGTCATACTCAATAAAAAAAGAGTTATCGTTCACAAATACAACAGCATCAGGAACCATTAAAAGATTAACCCGACTAATAGGAAATACGACTTGTATGTTTAGGTCATAGACAGACTTATCTTGGTTATTAAAAAATAGCTTGTTTAAGATTTTAGCAACTAATCGTCTGGTCTCTAGATCATGAATATTTACGGTTTGAGGTTTTCCTCCTAGAAGATTATTACTGACAATGCTATATACTGACCTATCATATTCTGTCGTTGTTGTTAGCAACCGTATTTTATCAATACCCTTAATCATAGTAAGCAACCAGGTACTAAAACCTTTGTTCAGATAATATATTTTTCTCTTACCGCTTCTAGCATCCGAACATGCTGAAATAGGATGATTCACCTTCCCAACAAGACGATAAAACCATGAATTAGGGGTTTTAGATTTTCGAGTTACTGCAGTATAAATGAGGTCTATGATTTCCTTATCAAAATAACCAAACCTTAGTAGATGATAAAAGATGATAAGCTCCTCTTCTGAAAACGACAGAGAGATATTTTGATTTTTTGAAACAAAATAAGTAGCTATTTTATTCCTCTGGGTGTAATGAATTTTATTTTTTTTATTTGAAATAAGTGAGGTAAAATCTCTATTTTTTATATCTTGCATTTTGTAGTCCTAAAATAGTCAATCAATAGGGTATATAGTCTGGTCTTTTTTCGAAGAGTGCAACGATTACTTTTAAAATCGTGTTATGCCTTTGCTATTGCCCTACACAAGCATTCTCTTGTACCCGTAAAATGCTGATTGATACTTTCATCTCCTCTCATTCATAACGTCGTAGTTTATTTTTATAACGATAATCCCTAAAAAACATGGTTTATTCTAGCTATATAGTAGCCACCATTTACTCATTTATGATTTACGAGTTTCTAATATTAGTCGTCAGCCCTATAAATACAGTAAACTCTTAGACTTTTGTTCTCTCTGTACTTTCATTCATAAATTCTGGTTATTACATAACACTCGTAACCACCGGTTTTATGGGGTTTTAAGCACTTAATAACTACATTTAGGATTCATTTATAATAGGTCGCTATAGTGTTCAGTATACCCTAGAATAGATTATTTTCAAGGGAGTGACATGGGTTGACTTTTAATATTCTTGCTCTATACTATTAGATATAATTAATAATTAAGGAGCAAATTATGGCAGGAAAAAACAAAAAAACTGAATCAGATTTTATTAAGGAAATTGAGGCATACGAACAACAAAAAAAAGATGCTATGGAACAGCTTAAGGCCTATCAAAAATCACAAACTGATAAACTAGGTCAGCTCTATTTCGAATTGAAAAAACTAGAAAATCCAGATTTATCTATTGATAATTTAGTTGTTGAAACACAAAATAAGGTTAAAGAGGTAAAGAAAGAAATTAAGAATAAAAAAGCTGCAGAAAAAGCAAGAAAGGAGGCTGAGAAGACTAATAAAGAAACATATAATGACTCTCAAAATTAGAACAAAAGCAACGGAAATCCGTTGCTTTTTATGTTATCTAAAAACCTTCTTCTTCATCAATAGCCATTTGTTCTACATTACTTTTTAAAGTTTTAGTTGCTTTCTCACGAGCTACACGAGAGAGTTCTTGAGGTAATTCAAACTCTTGATTAGGTGCTTGAATATTTTGAGTATCGACTGTTTCGGGTGTAGATGATGGAGCTAGGATCACTCTTTGAGTTATTTCTTTATCCTCTAACTCACCAATATCATTTTTGCTATTTACAGTTTGTTTTTCTTCAACAACTGGTGGAATTTCAGAGATATCGACCTCCACTTTTTGCTCAGTGTCCTCTGTCATCTCTTCTCTAATTGAAGTGTTTTCTCTATGTTCTGTCATACTTTCGTTGACTAAGATTGTTCTTTTAACTGATGGGGAATCATCTTTTTTACCAACTGTATCATTTACATTACTATCAACATTTGGTACCTTAACATCCATAATTGCTTGCCATTCTTCTTCAGTAAAATCACTTTCATAGAGGTGACTTTCAGACTCTTTTTGAGCATAATATTCTATCACTTCTGCTCTCCACAACTTGTATGCTTTTGCAATTTCCGGTTCTTCCTCTCCAAGCCCATAAACCTTATTGAAAGGTGTATGTGAGACAAAAGAGTCCTTTGAAATATCCATTTCAAAATGCGGAGATGTTGTCAAATAAATCATATTTGAGACTTCATCATCACTGACGATAACACCACCAACTTGGAATTTCTCTAGGTTATTTGCATCTCTAGCAGTGAAGTTATCTTCTTCTACTACTTCCTCTGAAGTCGCACTTGAGTTCCCTTGATTCCCTGCTAGGAGATCATCGTTTGCTGCACGTTTGGTTTCTTTAAGAGCATAATGTTTTCCTCCTGAACGTAGATTAATGAACTCTACAACCTTTGTTGAGGTTTGTTGGAAGGTAAAGGCATTACGATAAGACATCTTGATTGCATCAGCCCCAGATTCGCCAATAGAATCCCTAATTTGTTCGTCATGTTGATAAGCATGCATAACTGGAACATGGAACTTACGAGACTCATCTAGGAAGTTACTATCATTACCTGGCATCAAGTAACCATTCTTTTCATCTTCATAAAAAGCAAAGAAAGGAGACTTATCTGGAAGACGTCTTTGAGCAGCATTTTGCATAACTAATGTTACCATCTGTGCTACCATTCGAGACTTTTCTTTACCAAGAACACCTTTAGCAGAATTGACCAAAATCATTCCACCCGTTTTTAAAACAATATCTAAATCTTTGGTACTTTGAGAGAAAAATACACGACGGATTTCTGGTGAAGATGAAAGGTCATCAATAACTGCTTTTAGACCAGACACGTTAGCATCAAAGGTATAATAATATTCCTCTGTGTACGAATTTAATTGATGAGCATTGATGAAATAATCATAAGAACTTTGGAGATTTTCAAGTTTATTTCTTTCATCATTAAATGCGTTTATAGCTTCATGAACATTCTCTGGTCTAAGAATAGTATCAAAGAGTTGTTCGTGTTCACGATTGTACTCTGATTCCTCTAACCACTTTTCTTTTTCCTGCTCTAAGAACTCTTCATGCTTTTTCAACGTTTCTTCAAAAAGCCTTTTCTTTCGATTAAGTAATTGTTCAAAAACTGCAATATAGGCCTCAATCCAATCACTAGAACGTAACATATTTGAGAATTCAGTTAGTGTTGGAGACTTACCTTTTAACATGTAGTTTATTGGGGCATCTGGTATCAACGCTACCTCTTTAATGACCGTAATGATATTATCAGTAAGTTGTCCTTCTTGGTTAAGGAAGAAAGAAGAACCAGTCCCACTTGGATCACTAAATCGTTTAAATAAGTCTCGAACAGCCCCTTTTACCTGAGTAGTATCTCCATCCAAAATATTAATTGCACCAGTTCCTGGGTTAGTAGGATCTAGAGTCCAAATCATTTCATCCGGGAAGCCCATTTTATGAGCGTACTTAACAATTGTGCCATACATCGAACCTGATGGTTCAGTCATATAAATACCATTTGTAAGCTCTGCAGCATAACCATTGTTATACCACTGCTCCAACAATTCACGTCTTTTTTTCTTCCGTTCAAACTCAGTGCTAAAGAATTCTTGTTCCAGTTCTTCATCTACTTTCATCAAATACTTACGATAGGATAATAGATAGTATTTCATATTTTCCATATCCTGTAGCATTGCTGGAATCAGAATCGTTGCCGATTTACCGGTACCAATCAAACCAAAGATAATAGTGTGATAAGTCCTCTCATTAGCGTGTAAAATCACTTGCTCTCCAGTTTTAGAGTTAAGTCCCATAACCAAATTCGCTTGACCTTTTTCATCTTGATTATGAACAATATTACTTAATACACTGTCTTGGAAGTAACGTCCTCCTAGCCATTGCTCAACAAGTTTCTCATAGGTTTTTTCAGCAATCCCAGTCGCATAACTATTATAAAAAATAAGACCAATTGCTCCAATAGGAGTCAACAATAATAAACTGTTAAACCAGTCAGCTCCTATTAAGGGTTTTAGGGTATGATAACTTAATACAATACCTGTCTGACTTCCATTTGGTATCGACCAGGGCATATATTTGAGATAATTATCTGCTACATCATACATACGATTGATGAGGGATAAGATAAAGTTATTGATTGTTAGTACATATAATCCAGAAGATATAAGTACTGCTGCTAGTGCTGCTCTTATAGCATACTTACCAATAATCTTCTTTCGTTCTGCTCGTTTCAAGGTATCATATTTTTCAAATAACACGAAAATTTGACGACTTGTAACATTGCTGTGCCATACACCAATGTATAAAACTAAAGCCATATTAACGAACAAAAATATAAATAAAGATATAAATACCCAATTAGGCAAACGCCATCTAAAGATAAACATAATAATATTGAAAGCAAATAATCCAAAAGATATATGATATACCCAATCAATATATTTTCGCCAACAAAAAAGTAAGATATCTATAGTTCGCTTACCATTTGTATAATAACGATTAAAAAATAATTTCAAGATCTTCCGCATAAAGCACCTCTCTAGTAAGCAAACATTTTTTTCAAGACTTCCATAAATACAACAATAGCAATCGGACTTATTATTCCAAGTCTAATGAATAGGTTTCGTCGAGGTAAGCTTGTTGTTTTCTTACCTTCTGTAATCAACCATTGATAGTGATATATGTATCCCTGTATGAAACCATATGCAGGTAATATTCCAACTGCTAGAATTTCTATTAGGGTAAAGACCTCTACGAAACTAATCATAGAGAAGTCACCACTATGTGTGCCTCCCTTTGATATCATTGCGAGTCCATAGATGATGAAAATAGGGATAAATGTAACGATATATAAGAATAAAATTGATTTTAAGGCAAAATTTACTCCCATAATTTGTTTCTCTGGATTATTGATAGATTTAGCATAACTCCACCTACCGATACCGATAAAGACCAAGGTAATAGGTAAGACATACCTAATAAAGACTATCAGATAATAGACAATAGCATTGATATTGTGATGATTCATGTTCCCCCCTTGTTAAATTTTTCTGTTCCGAACGTAAACAAAAAGTTCCCATTTCAGAGGGAACTATATGCGACTCAACTAGTAAAAAATGTTGATAAGATTTTACTGTTCACACGATTCGGATAGAAACTATTGAAACGTGATTTGATACGAAACAGACATTTTTTCTCTTCCGTATTCTGTGAATTACTGCTCACTTCTTCAGTTTTTTTAGCCACTCGACGCCCCCTGCTATTTGCGTCTACCCAGCGATAATGAGCATCTTGAATAACAACTGAAATTTCATCTCCTTGCTTAAAAGGAACTCGATTTAAAGAACCTGAGTCCTTCATTTTAATTTTGATACCTGGAAAGTCAACCAACTCTACTGTATGTAGACTCTGTGGATCAAAACTGATGAATCGCACTTTAAACAATCGTCCTATGACTTTCTTATTATCAATCATCTCAATCAAAGCATCTTGAGGTGCTTCTTCGAGAACTTTCATATCTCCCTCGATACGAATATAGTCATGGATAATGTGACGTTCTCTTTGATTTGGACTTGGTTTTTGGGTATTGGCCCCAGTAATTTTAAATTCCACCCTATCAAAGACTGATACTACTTCGTCTAGGTTAACAAATGAAGAATCACACTCATAACTTACCCTATGTTTTGGAATAAATACCGTTTGTAATTTTTTGGTCATTACCATGATACCTGCATTGCTACCATTGTTAATCACGGCAGATACAATACCTTCATGAGTACGTTCCAAGATATTTTTTCTATCTCGATTACGAGAAGAGTTATCTTTACTCTTTTCAATTTGCTGAAGAAGCTGGTAATTAGTTAACCACTCAGCTAACTCAATACTACCTTCAACAACATAGTTTGATGGGTTATTAATAGTTAGTTTATAATTGTCGATAGTTTGGATATGAATTTCAGTTAATTTGCAAGGGAAAATACGCCCAACCATTTTAAAGAAGTCTTTTGGTTGGCGGAAGCCAGATTCTGTTTGCTTAATATAAACTGTTGTTCCAGCAAGCTCTCCATTTTGGATACGCCCTACTAACATATCGCAGAATGCGACACCTTCACCGATAGGACGACCATTTCTATTTCTCGGAATAAATGGCTGTGTTTCAAGTACATTCTCTACCACAACTGATACAACCTTATTAGTTGCTTGTTCTAACAAATACTCATCTTCAGTATTTCCAAGATCAATATATGGGAGTGTATAGTTTCGAATGATATCTGAAACTTCTTCTGGAACACATTCAATTTCTGGTTGCTCAAACCATTGTTCTTGTTCATCTTTCCTATCTGCAACAACCAATGTTTTAAATTTTTGCTCCCCTAAACTAGCATAATGGACGTTCTCATAACCGTCCTCTCTTATAAGTTTAAGTGCTTTCATATGTTTCTCCTTTAATGTCTTTTTTGACATTAAAAGCATAACAAAAAAGGTCACTACCTGTAAGATAGTGACCCCCCTTGACTTTTGTTAATTCATAGCGATAAGAAGCCCAACACCCAAGACTACAATTGGTGTAATTAAGGCGAAAATTGAAAAGATTTTCTTGGCGATACCGATGGTAACATATAAGAAACTCGCTAATGTTAGTAATAGAACCAAGATCATAAACATAATTCTCACCCTTTCTTCTGGCTCTGTTTTAATTATTATTATATAGATTTTTGATATCAATGCAAGGCTAGAGAGCAACAAATCAAGAGATATCTTTAAAAATCCATTATTTCAACAAAAAAGAGGCTATACCCCCCTTTTTGTTGTTCAAACGCTTACGCTGATTCTTATTTTAGCATAAAACATTCTATAGTCAATGTTAGTAATTACTTGTGGCTGTACCATCTAAGTAGTTAATATTAGCATTCTTTGAAACATTCTGAAGTGTGACCGAACTCACATTTCCATCACTCGTTGCTAATCCTGCTTCTGGTAATTCAACTCCATATTGTGTCCCATTTTCATCAAAGGATGTCCAGTAAAGCGTTACAGTCCTAGGTACTAACTCATTGTCAGTATAGTTTGCAACAACACAATAATCTAAGTACATATTTTGGTTTTTCTTCAACCATTTGGCTAGTGCATTTTCGTAGTATAGCATACCGTTTGGATTATTAGCATCCGTTTTACTATCAGACATCGTTCCTGCATTCAAATAGCGCGTCATAGGTACTAGATTTTTTATTTCAGAATTCAATCCAGAAAACTGATAACCAATAAGATGCCCACGATTCATCAGATAAGCTTTTTTGACTTTTCCAGACTCATCTTCGTACTTAAAACGATAGTTATGCCAACCGACTGGATTAACATTAATTTTACTTTCCCTATCATCTTGTGGTTTGTCCGAATACTTTAGTCTGATGTGACCATATGTTGCTCTACCAAGACTATCCAAATCTCCATTGACCATTAGCTTATGGTTTTCAAAAGGCAACGGACTGTAGCTGAAAGCATCAGACTTTACACCACTTGTTTTAGAAGAACTGTTTCCTGTTTCCGAAGATTCTGACTTGGGAATAAATCTCCCAAATAATTTTCCGACATCACTTGAATTGGCATGCTCCCCTTTACTAATAACATTAAAGCCACTAGATAAAATACCAGGTACATTAATTCCTTGGGACATACCATATCCAGCTATACAAAACATAACAACAATAGCTATCGGTATCCAAATCAGACTGCCAAGACAACCTCTTTTTTCATTGTTTTTTCTAAGCATAAGACCTCCTTAATTCTCTATAAATTCATTATAGACTTAGGAGTCACTATTCGTAACCCAGTGACATAAAAAAGACCTTAAGTGGCCTTTTGACTAATCTGGAGATAAGTTCATACTATCAATCAATAAATCTTATTAGGTGATTCTTATCTAAACTATATCCTTGTATTTCAGCAACTCTCTTAATATCACCTGTCTCTTTATAAACAATAGAGGCGTGGCTGTCTTTTAAAATGCTAGGAGTTATTACCTTACCATAAGCATGTCCAATGTTCTTTGCCAAATGACCTATTGTGTTTCTCCCCATAGGCTTTTTCAACATGGTTAAAAATAATGACGGTATAGAAGGGTCTAAGTCCCAGCGTCCACGTCGTTCCTTAACAAATGGAGCTATGTAAGGAATGGTGAAAGGAAGAAAACGTATAAACTGTTTCTCGTTGTTTCTAACAACCCAAATACCTTTTTTACGCATATCAATATCCCTGACTGTCAAGTTAACAACTTCTTGAGTACTTGCTCCAGTACCAATTATAATTGCAAATATAGCAATATTTCGCTCCTTCTCCTTTTCCCAATTATCAGCCTTTTTCTGAGTTGGTAGAGTTGTAACATAACTGTTTGCCATGAAATCAAGTAGCCCTTCGAGCTCTTCCTGCGTATACAAAATAGTCTTCTTCTTTGATTCGGAATATATTATGTTGTGGTAACTCTCTTTGTAAACTATCTTCCATTCATTAAACACGTTACGATAAAATAACGGCATTCCTCTCTCAATTGTAAAGGAGGTATTCGTAAGATAATTCCAAAATGCTGCTAAAGTATAGAGAATAAATCTTTTTCCTGCTGGTTTCAGACGCAAATTAGCCAAATAATTTTGAACAAATTCTCGTGGTAATTTTTCTAAGTCTGTCAATGATAGGGAAACAGCCTCTTTATCAATCGTAATTGCATAGCTATTTAAAAATTTCTGGATCACTGACAAACGTTCAACCATTTTGGGAGAAGGCTCTTCGACATCTACTTGAAGGTAAGATATATACTCATCTATAATATCTGGTAATTGCCTTCTAAGTGCTAGATATTTATCTTTCTGTTTTGACATAATTCTCCTCCTCTCAATAATGATAGCAATTAACTACAGGTTTACCATTTACATTTTAGACCTATTATATCATACAAGATTGCATGTTGATTTTAGATTTATCTAGGAAAAAATTTCTAAAACAAAAATAGCGATACATCGTGTATCGCTATTATATATATAATCTATTTACAAAAATATATCTGAAGTTATACTTCAAAATTATCAAGTACTTCAGTCAACAGTTGTTCTCTTGTCTCTTCAAAACGGCTATCAGACAGAGACTCTAAACCTTTATCTTTAAGTTCCCACAGCTTCTCTTGTAACAGTTTATCTGCTAAATGTTTAATATCCGCCTTATTATCTTCGTCAGGCATCTTTGAGAGTTCTATTTTAATTGCTGATTTAACTGCTACTACTACTAGTCTTAGACGGTCTTTGTCATCTGTTACATTTTCATAGTTTGGTTGAGACCAGTCTGGAACATTTGAAGGGCGCTCATCCTTATTATTTGGATGACTATCTCTCAAATCTGAAAGTTTTGTGTATCCTGCTACTTCCCATTTATTGAGCAACGTTCTTGTCCAACCGAAAGTACGGTTTGCATCACTTCCTGTTCTTTCTAATGCCTCAATAATTAGTTCATGGTCCATTGTTTCAAGCCAACGTTTGAGTTGATTTTTATTATTGTAGTTGTCAGCTTTGCTTCCTTTAGGAAAAACAGTGTAGAATTTCTCCATCACGATAGCCATCTTACGTTTGAAGTCTAACTCCTTCTTCTTCTCAAAGGTAATGACTTTATCGTTTGTTGCAACAATACGTCTCAAATCGTCATCGAACGGTTTAAACCTAAATATATAGTGGGTAATTGATTTTCCTTTTCTGATTCGCTCTACTGTCAAATCTTGTATCACAGGGAGTCCATGCTCATCAACCAATAGTGTATTGATTTCATCCATTGCTTGCTGCAGCTTAGTACCTTTCGAACGAAGTAAACTAGGACTATCCAAAATCAAAACTTCTTGCTCAAGCTCTTCAGCTGTATCTTTTACAAAGCCTGTTTTACGCCAATCTGCTAAATGTCTAAATAATCGTTTAGAATACTTACTCTTCAATAGATTATGGTAGTCACGACCATACTGAATGTACTTAGCTTTTTTACCCCACTCTGGGTTATTGAAAAGGTCCTTAACTGTACGCTTGACCGCTACTTTTACTTTTGATCCATCTTCTGTAGTTACTTCTTCATACTCAGTATATTCCGCATCAGATAAGTGGATTTTAATCAGTTTATTTTCATGGTCTACTCTAAAGGTCTTGAACAGTGGAATGGTGGTGTAAGAAACTACCTTGCCATCGACAACCTTTTCGGGATGGCGATATACAATTTTAGTCATTCTTTCCTCTAATTCCTCAACTGTAGTTTCAAAGCGTTTACCAGTCCTAGGAACAATTTTTTGTTCCCTAGAGCTGTAAAATGTATTTCCTGCTAGCATTGCCAGACTCGAATAAGAAAATATTGCTGCTTCATTTTCGTCATAAATATCTCGCAACTCACCAAATATAGAGTAAATCATATTTTCTTGAAGAGGTGAAAGGTCTCCAAGTTGGAACATTTGGGTAAACTTATTATCATATTTGATGATCTCTCTGAACTCTCTATTCTCTACCAAATGCTTCTACCTCTCTTAGTTCATTCATCATACATTTTGGTTGTATTTTAAATAAAAGTAATTATTTTACTACAAGCTAATTACTTACTGCAATATGTGACAGGGTATAAAAATATTAATTTACAACCCTTTTGTATGACATTATATCACTAATATTCTGATTTTCATAGTATTTTTTAAAATTTACAACCATTTTGTAGGATATACCTGCAATTTTATATGACATACATGCATTTTTGTAGACTTAACATACAACTTTATAGGATATACATACCGTTTTGTAGGATACGCCTGCAATTTTATATGACATACATACACTTATGTAGACTTAACATACAACTTTGTATGACTTTCATGCAAAGTTATATGATATACCTACCAATTTGTAGGATATACATACACTTTTATATGATGAAGGTAGGCTTAGCTCAGTAATATCAAGGGTTTCAGGAGACCTACTACTTAAACTATAATTAACTACTTAGTTACTACTATTAACCACTTAATACTACTTAATACTATTTAAACTATTATTACTAAAAGTTCTTAATCATAATTGAAACCTTAAAATCAAAATATTCTTTAAAAAAAGTTACAACTAATATAAAAAAGAAAAAGTGTAGAAACACCTACACTTTTGTATGATATAAAATAAAGTTTTCCTACTTAAAACTCATCTCAGTTTCTACCAATGTGTTAAACAATTCCTTTTGTTCTGGGTCTAGAAGTTGGTACACATGGTCTAACATTTCAGTGAATAGCTTATCAGATCCACCGCGTTTAGGATAATTGCCATTTTCTCCTTTAAGGTCTTTTTTGTTTAAAACAGCTCTTAATGCAGAAAAACGTGACATTGATAATTGTGTCATATTGAGATTTGCACGTGATTTTTCTTCCACTGTTTTAGCTGGTTCCAGTTTTGTAGGAAGTTTCTTTTTTTCTTTTTTCTGAGTGACATCGTTTACTTTTTTAGGGGCAACAGCAGCTTTTTTTGGTTCTACACTTTCTTCAGTTAGATAAGCAATATCATGCTTTTCCTTAAGTTTATCAATTACTACTTCTTCAATTTCTTTCCCTTTAAAAAAGAGTTCAAATAATTCTTTAGCTGTTGTTCGGTCATTTGATTCAACAGCCGTTAAAAGGTTATTAAAATTTCTTTGTTGGATTGTATTAAGCTTTTTCGGCATCGTGTTCTCCAATCGTCTTAATTAGTTCATTCATAACATTTGTGATTTGTTTTTTAGGGATGCTATAGCCACTATTTGTGAAAACATTTGCTTGATTAGCAATCATATCTTTGTATTGTTTATTATTAAACAAGTATTGGTCAAAAACCTTGGTATTATGCTCTTCAGCAATTTCTTCAAGTTCTGCTACTGCTTCTCTTGCTTTGATTTGTTTAATTGATTTTTTACCAAAGCCCGGCCCTTTATCAACCTGTGTTATAACGATTCCAGCTATAACAATATCAATTCCAAAGAAAGAGAACCCTTCTTGAACAGCTTCAATATCTTCGATTGTATCTTTTACACCTTCAACCCCAAACTTATCAGGTGTTGTAGGAATGAGAACGAAAACTTTCGAATTTGTAAAAAGAGTACTTGTTGTAGAAACACCAAAAAAAGGAGGTGTATCAAAAAGTACAAAATCGTAGTAGTCATTGACATCTTGCACAACATTTCTTAAACGAAAATCTCTATCTTTTAGTCCTGATGCTTCACTCTCCCAGTTTTTCATAAGCTTACTTCCAGGAAGCAAATCATAACCGTCAACTGGCACAATGGCATCAGCTACTTCTACTTCTTTTTTTAGTACTTCATAAATTCCTTTATGTTCGTCTGCGTTTACTCCTGTCGCTGTAGTAAGATTGCATTGACCATCAAGATCTCCTGCACAAGTTTTATAGCCAGCGTCTCCTAGAGCTTGAGCCAGTAAATCACATAATGTTGTTTTTGAAGATCCTCCTTTCTCGGCCATCGTTATGACTGTAGTTGCAACCATATAAACTCCTTTCAATCCATTATGTACGATACACTATGTATAACAAAACGATACATATAATTAACTATTTAAAGTATACCATATAGAATTTTAATAGCAAGTATTATGTAAGATATATCGTAAATAATACAAGATACACTATGTATAGTATATACCAAACAATTGATAATCAGATTTTTACGCATTAGTTGATACATAGTACATCGTTTACTATATACTATTTCAAAAGGAAAGTATATAACATATTACCAAAATTCTATATGAATAATGCTCGATACACTATGTATTATGTATGATAAAATATCAATACACTATGTACTTCTCTAACATATATAATACATAGTATATTGATGTATAGTGTATTGTATATTCGATATTCCATTCTAATATTACACACTACACTATACATAACCTTACTATATATAGTGCAGTGCAAAAAAGCAAAACTTTTATAGTGTACTATACACGATGTAGAATACATTGTTAGATAATGTATCCCTAGGTATTATATCGTATATCTTACATCTGTTCTTTTAATATAATAAATAAGAAGAATTGTATTACAACACGATACACAATACATTATGTAAGTTGTATAATGTATAGTACAATCTATTATCGTATATAGTAAATAATAGATGATGTATATTGTACGATACATAAAAGAACTACATATGAATATGTTCTTATTGGGTAATAAGTTATATTTAAAATTAGTATAAATATTGTTCTAGGTAGTTTACTATACAAGATACATAGTTTAACAATGTATCTTGTATTTCTTTTTTCATGACGTTTATACTTCGCTTATTATGATTGGTGTACTATACATAATATGTTGTAAACGACATACTATGTATAGTATATGATGTAATGTAAAGTAGTATATAAAGTTATAATTTCGAATAACGATAAACTTGTAATGTTAGTTGCTCTTTGCTATACTAAAGACATAAATTTTTAATTTATATCTTTTTTTCACCACCTCTAACGGTGAACCTTTGGTCACGTGACTAAAGAAAAGAGGAAACATGGAGGAGGAGATGTCATTACTGGTTCTGTCCCAGCAATAGGCATACCATGTTTTATAATGGGTTAAAAGGGAGCGTACTCGCTTTTAGCTATCAGTTAAGCCATCAGACAGAAAGAAGAGGTTTAACGCTTATAACAGGTACGAGATAATTTGCCTTCAGTTTTTTGAAAGGCTACAACAAACGTTATTAGCAACTAAGCATAACGAGAAGTTTATCCTATGGTTTGCCATAGGCACGCGCAACCTTGTTTTTTGAGACAAGGCTTGCCGGCTTCTTTGTTATGCTTTTTTGTTTTGAGTTTGGGTAGACGGACAAGAAAGGAAGGCGACATCTCGATGATTAGAGATGAGGAACAGGTGTTCCCAACTCTAACTTGTCGGCATACGGAGGAGGGCTACGAACAGGTGTTCGAGGCTTTCCAAGGTCACTTTTACAACAAAAATATTATTTAAGGAGAAAAAAATGACAAAATTGATCACTATTGGAAATCAAGAGTTAATTCGTGTTGGGCGAGATTACCCTTGTCCTATTTGTGGAAAACCAGATTGGTGTTTGGTGTTCGCAGACCAGACCAAAGCAGTCTGTGCTAGAAAGATTGACCCAGACAAACCACAATTTGGTAGCGCTGGGACAATTTATGAATTGGACCCTAAAAAAGCGAAAGAGGTGGCTTTTGAACCTAGTTGGAAAAGTCAGCCTTTGGCAAGTATCTCAACACTTCACAAGGTTAATTCTCTTGTGATTGATGTGTTGGGATTAACTAAGGACCATGTCAAGCACTTAACAAGTGCAGAACGAGGTCTTTCTGTTGAGACTATTGCACTGCGTGGCTATGCTTCATCAACAAAGCAAACACGTCAGAAGCAGGTTGATACAACAGTATCTCACCCAGCAACTATTTGGGAAAAGCTCTTTGTTGCAAATGGTCTTCCTAAAGATGCTTGGCGTGGAGTTCCTGGTTTCTATTGGAACGAAAACGCAAAATGTCCTATTTTTGAATCAAAAGATGGAATCCTAATTCCATGTCGCAATTCTTGGGGACAAATTGTAGGTTTTCAAGTACGTCTTGATAACGTTAGTTATCAAGCCAAAGTAAACGAAGCCTTTCAAGAGGGACGAAATGCACGTACTGCTAAGGTCTTCCAAAATGAAGATGGAAGTTTCGATTGGTATGTGTTTGCTAAAGGTTCATCACACGAACTAGCAAGTGGGACAACTAAGGAAACTAGTGTTAAACTTCGTTCTGGACTTGAGTTGACGTTTAAAAAAGGGCAAAAATATGTCTTTGTATCGTCAGCATATAAGCCAGAGGGAACAAGTGCTAAGTCCTTTCCCCATTTTGCTTATTCTGATGACATTTTAGAACAAGCACATTTTTCGGATGAAGGCAAGGCTAAAGTTAACCTTATGAGTAAGGTTGATAATCTTTTAGTTACGGAAGGTTTGCTTAAAGGAGATATCACCGCATCAGTTGCGAAAAA
>NZ_JAPVYF010000022.1:0-34368 GCF_041431705.1 Streptococcus sp. 27098_8_74 | reverse complement strand
TGGTAAGGGATAAGAGGCATCTTTCGATGAGAGTAGCAGGTTCACACAACTACTCAAGGTCCGCTCCTGCGTTACAATTTAATGTAGACCTCCTCAGCGCAAAAGGCTCTAAAGAGCCAATCGACTCATCGCATGTTTCTATTCTAGCATAATGAACGCAAGAGTCAAGCTCTTGATTTCTATAAATACTTACTTCCCTCACGAATGCTAAGAGATGCCATTTGACTAGCATGTTGATCAATAAAAGCTCGAACCCAATCAGGATTTACCTTTGAGTAATTGCGCAAACTCCAACCGATAGCCTTGTTAATGAAAAGCTCAGTCTGTCCAAAGTTGTTACAGATAACCTCAGCTAAGAGGTTTGTATCAGTCAATTCTTTACGCATAAGCTGGTGGTCGATGGCAATACGTCTCAACCAAAAATACTCATCCAGACTCCATTGACGCATGATATTCTTGGTTTCTGGGTAGTGAAAAGTAATCTCCCCGATGATACGGTCCAACTGATCTATACTGTCCCACCATGATTTGGTTTGAGCCAATTCCTTTAGCTTTGAAAAATCTTCAGGTCTAAGCTCCTTCTTCTTTTTATCCAGATAATCCATAGCAATATATTGAAACTCACGGTAAGGTTGCTGCCAACACTCTTCCACAAAAGTCCAATCAATTGGATCCTTCATGAAAGGCTTAAAAAACTCTCTTTCAATCTTTCTAAGAATTGTTTTTTGAACGCCAAGAAATCTGAATTTATTTTTCATATAGGCTTCCATGTGTGGTACTTTAGCTGGATCAGCTTGGTCTTCTAACAGTTTCAAAAGGATTTTTGCATCCATATGACTACTCCTATATTACATCAAAGGTCCAATCAAAGAAAAGAGATAACCACTCAAACGATGAACTAGAGGCATTTTAGACAAACTTTCCAAAGTGACTTCCTCTGAAAGAGCTTGGGTTTCCTCAAAATCCTGAACAATTTTGAGCACTTCCAAATTTTTATAGAGATAAATCCCATCTTCAAAATTTTGATAGAGACTTCGGTAGTCTGTGTTAATAGTACCTACAACAGCTTGGTTGGCATCAGAAACATAAACTTTAGCATGGACAAAACCTGGCGTATAGCGGAAAATACGGACGCCAGCATCCAACAGGACTTTAAAGTAAGTCGTAGCAATGTCAAAGGCATACTGTTTATCAGGAATCCCTGGCATAATGATACGTACATCCACACCTCGTCTGGCCGCAAAGGTCATAGCTCTTACGAGTTCGTCATCCAAAATCAGATAAGGGGTCATAATATGGACGTAATTAGTTGACGTATTTAGAAGATGTAAATAAACATTTTCTGCAACCTTGTGATAGGTCAGGGGCGAATTGCCGTAAGGGAGAACAAAGCCTTGACTCTCTCTTTTTTGAGGTTTTTCTTGGAGATATCGCTCCATATCAGCTGAATCATCAACTCCAGTCACTGACCACATGGTCAAAAAGAGGGCCTTGAGAGTTTGCACAGCTGAGCCGTCTAATCGAATCGCAGTATCCTTCCAATGACCAAAACGCTCTCGTTTATTGACATACTCATCAGCGATATTTACACCACCAGTATAAGCAACTTGACCATCAATCACAGTAATCTTCCTATGGTCTCGGTAATTGTAATAAGTCGATAAAATTGGTTTGATTGGTGAGAAGGCCTGAGCTTTAATACCGACCTTGTGTAGCCTCTCGATATAATCATAAGACAAGGTGGTCATCTCATTCATCCCATCAAACATAACACGAACGTCAAGACCTGCCTTAGCCTTCTCCTCCAGGATGGCTAATATCTCTCCCCACATGACGCCTTCATCAATGATGAAATACTCCATGAAGATATAACGCTCTGCCTTTTTCAAATCCTCCAACAAGGCTGGGAGCATGTCGTCTCCAAGTGGGAAATAGGTGAGGACTGTGTCACTGTAAATAGGAAAATGAGCAGGACTCTGTTTTAAAAAATAAGCCAGTCTTCGAAGTTGCCTATCGCTATGGAATAGATAGTCCTCAACCTCTGGATCGGTAGCTAAATAGCCTGAAGCCTGAACTGTTGCTTCTACAAGACGCTTTTTCAAACGCCTGACACCAAAATCAGCAAAAGAAAAATAGAGCAGAGCTGTCCCAAAAATTGGGAAGAGGGAAATGATTATCATCCAAGACAGTTTGGAACGGGAGTCCATGGAACGATTGAGTAAATAAAAGAAGGCAAAGACACTCAATAAGTGTTCCCATAAAATAATGGATGGGAAATGCTCTTTCAGACTGACATAAGAAAAGATTAGGAAGGTAAGTTCAAGAATGAAAAAAAGGGAAATGGGTACCGTGCGATTAAGCAGGATTTTTTCCCATTTAGAAGGTTTCTGAGGCAATAGTCGGGCACTTGTTTCTTGGGACATATAGACTCCTTTAGTACATAGAAATTGACTCACAGTTTAAAGCTTTTTCTACGATTTCTCAAATATTAGTATCATTCTAGCATGGTCAGATTACATAGTCAATTTGTCAACATTGACTAGACATTTCTAGCCTTTTACCATATTTTTCTGATAGGACCATCTAAGGTCTTTTGCATCCAGACGATATCATGCCATTGTTCAAACTTGTAACCAACTTTTGGAAAATGAGCCACTTGGACATAACCACGTTTTTCATGCATGGCAATACTAGCCTCGTTCGGAACAGCAATACAGGCTAAGAATCGCAAAAAGCCTCGTTTTTCGAGTTCCTCTTCGAGAGCATCATAGAGCTGACTTCCCAGACCTCGACCACGCGCATCTTTATGCAGATAGATAGACAATTCTGTCGTCCAATCATAGGCTGTTCGAGCATAGTAGGTTGAGGCATAAGCATAGCCGAGAACTTGTCCATCCTCTTCTGCTACGAGATAGGGATATCTTTCAATCGTATTGCTGATGCGTTTTTCAAACTCTTGAACACTGGGAACCTCATATTCAAAAGTAATGGCGGTCTTTTCAACATAGGGGGCATAGATTGCCTGAATAGCTTGTGCATCAGCCAAGTTGACTGGACGAATAGTTAACATCATTTTCTCCTTCGACTTCATTATCTATATTTTAAACTATAAAAGAAGAGGGCTCAACCCTCTTCTTACAGATAGTGATATTACATCAATGGTGCAACTAGTTTGATCAATAAGCCTAGGGCCTTTTGATGGAATGGAAGATTTTTAACATCAGTCGTGCTGACTCGGTGACACTTAGCTTTTGTCGCTTGAAAATCTTCTTCAATTTCTAGTACCGAGTCAGTCCTATAGAGATAGGTCGCACACTCAAAATGATGGTATAGACTTCGGTAATCTAAATTAATGGTTCCTACAACAGCCCTACTATTATCACTTACAAAGACCTTGGCATGAATAAATCCAGGTGTGTACTCATAGATTTTAACGCCAGAGGCTAGCAGTGTTGGGTAGTAGGTCTTAGCTAGGTAGTAAACTGACTTTTTATCAGGAATGCCAGGCATAATGATACTGACGTCTACCCCACGCTCAGCCGCAAATTTCAAAGCATGCAGTAACTCACCATCTAAAATGAGATAAGGGGTCATGATATGAACAAAATCACGAGCATGGTTAAGAATATCAATATAGACATTTTCACCGACCTTATCCTTATCAAGTGGATTGTCCCCGTAAGGTACGACAAAACCAGGAGTGTCAAAGCCCTCATGTTCAACCATATAGGATGTCACATCTAGCAGTTCATGAGAGTAGGTCCACATCTGAAGAAAGAGGACTAAGAAAGTATCAACCGCTGGCCCCTCCAGCATGAGTGCAGTATCTTTCCAATGACCGAAACGCTCAATCTTGTTAATATACTCGTCAGCTAAATTAATCCCGCCTGTAAAAGCAACCTTACCATCAATCAGCAAGATTTTTCTATGGTCACGGTAATTATAATAGGTAGACAAGAAAGGCGTCACTGAGGCAAAAACACGAGATTGAATGCCTATATTTTGCAAACGTTTCTTATAGTCGAAACTTAAGGTTGAAAATTCATTCATACCGTCATACAGAACTCGAACTTCCACCCCTTCTTGAACCTTCTGTTTCAAGATTGCTAGGATTTCACCCCACATTTCACCTTCACCAATGATGAAATATTCCAAGAAAATGTACTTCTCTGCTTTAAGGAGCTGTTTCTTCATTTCCTCAAACTTAGCTTCCCCACTTGGGAAATAGGTTGTCTTCGTGTGACGATATACCGGAAAATGCCCATTCACATTTTCGAGATATTGGACCAAGTTATAGTTACTTGTGTGACGCTGTTTAAGCTCTTCGAGGGCCTGATCATCTTGTTTCAAAATACCAGAACTGCGGTCAATATTGCTCTGAATAGCACGCTTCATCCCTGTGTAACCTAGATCAAGTTTCGTATAAGCCAAGAGCAAGGTTCCGATAATAGGAAAAGGCAATACAAGCAGGAGCCAAGTATTGACGGCTGTTGATTCCATATCACTCTGGAAGAGATAAATAATGGCCAAAATACGAAGGACTACTTCTGTCACCTGAAGATGGACCCTATATTGTTGCAACCATAAGTAAGACATGGCCACAACAACAAGCTGCAGTAAGATGATTAAGAAGATAATCGTAGCACGACTAAAGATTCCACGAAGAAAGCCGCGACGACTCTTATCATAAAGACGTTCAATTTTAGTTTCGTTTTTGATAGCATGACTCCTTATCTTTTTTTGTTAATCTTATTATAACAAAATTTGTAAAATTAAGCTAGACAGAAAAAGCCATCTAGGCTAGTCTCAGATAAACACCACATTTATCTGAAAGGAACTAACATATAGGACGAAATGGATTACCGAAACAAATGGATTTTACGAATGTTTCTCAAAATTATGAGGCTGGGACAAAAGTCCTAGCCTCTCAATTTGTCTTTGGATTGTCGAGAAAGACGCAGTGGTTGAGTGGGCTCTACTACGCTGATTTCATCAGCTTTTACAGCCCTACTCAACTGTGCGGAGGTGGGACGACGAAATCGAATTCTAACGAATTACCGATTTCTGTCCCACTCTCAAGAAATAGAATTCCTAGGAAATCATTGAATTATCAATCACCCTACCAAGTTTTTCTGAGTTACTTGAAAAGTCTAACTTAATTTGACAATTTAGGTCCCAATTTGTAAAATTAAGCTAGACAGAAAAAGCCATCTATGTTAGGCTCAGATAAACACCACATTTGTCTGAAAGGAACTAAGATAAATGACCTATACTCATCTTACCACAAACGAGCTTGTAACGATAGAGGCTTACTATCAAGAAAACATAATAAAAATTAATATAAAAAGTTTCTAAAATACATATTTAGACACTTTTTGTATGCTATAATTTTCATTAACACTATAACAAAGGAGAACCAAATGAAACGTTTAAATACTCTATTTCATATTATAAAAGTTACAGGTTTTAATCAATTTTTGACAAGTTTTGTAAGTTTTATTTTTATTTCAGGAGGAATACTTTTATTAGTTGAACCTCAAATAAGTAATTACTGGGATGGACTATGGTATGCTTTTGTCACATCAACAACAGTAGGTTACGGAGATATACTAGCTACTACTCTAATCGGACGTATTACTAGCGTCTTTTTAACTGTATATGGACTTATTTTTTTTGGATGCTTATCAGCCGTAATTGTCAATTACTACAGCAAATTAAATACACCTAATAATAAAACTGACTAACATATTTCTTAGTAACTGTAAAAAATAATTCTTTCTCTGCCAATTCCAAACGGCTACAATTTCCTGACCTCGCGATACTTCTTGACTATCCTCTCCAGTCTGAACAAGATTACCATCTTCGACATCATCTAAGTCTAATTCTTTCTTGATAGTCTTGAAGAGTTTTCCAAATCCAATCTGTCGTTTCCGATAAAGTCCCTCAAACAAATCACCCGTTATCCGTTCCTTCGTCTCTTCAGGCAAGACAATCACTTGTTTGTCATTCTCTTTCTCGACATCAAATGGATTTTACTAATATTTCTCAAAATTATGAGGCTGGGACAAAAGTCCTAGCCTCTTTATTGTTTTTGGATTGTCGAGCAAGACGCAGTGGTTGAGTGGGCTCTACTACGCTGATTTCATCAGCTTTTACTGCCCTACTCAACTGTGCGGAGGTGGGACGACGAAATCGAATTCTAACGAATTACCGATTTCTGTCCCACTCTCAAGAAATAGAATTCCTAGGAAATCATTGAATTATCAATCACCCTACCAAGTTTTTCTGAGTTACTTGAAAAGTCTAACTTAATTGTTATCATTTAATTTATCTAACAGAGCCTCTGCTACTTTTTCTGGAATGCCAAGGGAATGGATATCCTCAACAGTAGCTTTTTGGATAGCTGTCATAGACTTGAAGTGTTTGAGGAGTTTTTGTTTGCGCTTAGGTCCTAACCCCTCCACGCCATCAAGTTTAGAACTGAAACTATTCTTACTACGGACTTGACGATGGAAGGTGATGGCAAAGCGGTGAACTTCATCCTGAATACGGTGAAGGAGGAAAAATTCCTCGGATTGACGTGGCAAATCAATGACTCGCAAAGGATCTCCAAAAAGCAATTCATTGGTTTGGTGCTTGTCATTTTTCTGAAGACCTGCAACTGGGATAGATAGATTGAGTTCCTTGCGAAGCACATCCTTGGCTACATTGACCTGACCTTGACCACCATCCATGATAATGAGGTCTGGTGGCGTTAGACCATCACGTTTGACACGACTATAGCGACGACGAATGACCTCACGCATACTGGCATAATCGTCAGGGCCTTCAACAGTCTTAATCTTGTATTTGCGGTACTCTTTTTTATTAGGTTTACCATTTTCAAAGACAACCATGGCAGAGACAGGGCTAGTTCCCATGATATTAGAGTTATCGAAAGACTCGATACGGACCGGTGTCGGAATCCCCATGAGTTTGCCTAGATTTTCAATAGCTCCTTGGGTCTTAGCCAAGTCTTTTTCGAGGAGATCAAATTTTTGGGTCAAACTGACGCGGGCATTTTTCGTCGCCAGATTAACCAACTGCTTCTTCTCTCCACGTTGAGGTTTAAAGACCTTGACCTCATCTCCAACTAGAGCCTCAACAGACTCTTGATCAATGTCTCCTGGAATGAAAATCTCCTTAGGCTTGAGATGACGACTATCCAGATAAAACTGACCCATATAGGTTAGGAAATCTTCCTCAGCATCATTATAATAAGGGAACATATTGACATCACGCTGAATGAGTTTCCCTTGGCGAACAAAGAAAACCTGAACACACATCCACCCCTTATCCACGTAGTAACCGAAGATATCACGGTCCTGCATGTCTTGACGGATAACCCTTTGCTTGGTCCTAAGCGTCGAAACCGCCTCAATCAAATCGCGATACTCCGCAGCACGCTCAAACTCCATCTGGTCAGACATATCCTTCATCTTGGCCTTAAGCTGATTAACGATTTTATCATCATGACCGTTTAGGAAATTCTTGACATCTTCAACCAAACCTTGCCAATAGTCCTCAGTGGTGTGACAGATGGTGTGGGCATTACATTGGCCAATATGGTAATAGAAACAGACCTTATTGGCCGGATTTTTACATTTCTTAAAGGGGAAAATACGGTCCAAAAGCTTCTTGATTTCATTGGCCGCACCAGAGTCTGGGTAAGGACCAAAATAGAGACCGCCATCCTTCTTAACCTGGCGGGTAATCAAGAGCCTTGGATAGAGCTCCTTAGTAATCTTGATAAATGGATAAGACTTGTCATCCTTGAGGCGGATGTTGAATTTAGGCATATTCTCTTGGATAAGATTAATTTCCAAAAGCAGGGCCTCAATATTGGACTCGGTTACGATAAATTCAAAGTCTGCAATCTCAGATACCAAAAGCTCCGTCTTAGTATCATGACTTCCACGAAAATAGCTACGCACACGATTTTTTAGATTTTTAGCCTTACCGACATAGATAATATTGCCGAATTTGTCCTTGTGGAGATAGCACCCCGGGTTGCTTGGGAGCAGTTCCAACTTATGTTTAATCAGATCATTCATGCCTTCATTTTAGCAAAAAAAGAGCTAAAAAGCTCTTCGGAATCATGGCTATCATAGCTTTACTTGGACAAAATCTTCAGGATTTCCTCATAACTTTTGACTTGATAGGTTGGAACAGCTGGAGTCTCATTGACTAGGTTACTTGGATTGAACCAGACACTATCAATACCCGCATTATTACCACCCTGGATATCAGCAGTTAGACTATCACCAATCATGAGAGCTGAGCTTGGGTGAAAATCATGGACCTGATTGGCAATTTTATCAAAAAAGTCTGTAGACGGTTTGTGGGCACCCACCTCATCAGAGATGAAAACATCGTCGAAGAAAGGTAAAATACTCGAAGCCTGCAGACGACCACGTTGGATATAGCTAACACCGTTAGTCGCTGCATAAATCTTGTGGCCACGGTCTTTAACGTTTGATAAGAAAGCATGGGCCTGAGGCAACTCCTGCCCCTGTTGACTCAAGAAATGTTGGTAACGGCCTGCTAAGTGACTACCATCAACCTCCTGTCCAAAATGGTCAAAAAGACGCGAAAAGCGCGTGCGAAGCAATTCAGGTTTTGTAATCAAACCATGGTTGAGGTCCTCCCACATGGAACGGTTCATGGGATATAGTGGTCCTTGTAAACTTTGAGATCTTGTGAAGCCACCCCAGCCTCTTCAAGCAAGTAGTTTAAGGCCAAATCTTCAGCACGGTCGAAATCTAAGAGTGTGTGGTCAAGATCGAAAAGTAAATGGGTATAGGTCATGGCGTATCCTTTCTGATACTTGAATCTTTAGGCTCTATTTTACCACAATCTAGCTATATATGAATAAATAAAAAAGGACGACCCGCAGGCCGCCCTCTCTGATTTATGAAAAATAAGTATTGCTTACTTAATAGAGCACTATTATATCTATTGAACCTTAAAGAAAGCTTAAAATAAGTTATTTTTTTATGGTTTCAATAGATTTTTACTTAAACAGCGAATCTCTCTAATTCATGGTATACTGAAAATACAAGATTAATCAAACGAGGCGTGTTATGAAAAATTTAAAATTTCAATCCGTTTTTGACATTATAGGTCCTGTCATGGTCGGACCTTCCTCTAGTCATACTGCAGGAGCTGTTCGTATTGGAAAAATTGTTTCTGCCATCTTTGGTGATATACCCACTGAAGTAGAATTTCAACTTTTTAATTCCTTTGCCAAGACCTATCGAGGTCACGGGACAGATGTGGCTCTTGTGGCGGGTATTTTAGGCATGGAAACTGATGACCCTGATATTCCGCACGCACTGGACATTGCATACGAAAAAGGCATCAAGGTCTATTGGAAAATCAACAAAGATAGTAATGCGCCGCATCCCAACACCACTCGTATTACACTAAAAAATGCTACAAAAACTATCTCTGCCACTGGTGTTTCCATCGGTGGAGGGAATATCCAAGTGACTGAGCTCAATGGTTTTGCTGTTAATCTCAAGATGAATACACCGACTCTCATCATAGTCCACCAAGATGTTCCAGGAATGATTGCTCTTGTGACCGATATTTTATCTCGTTATGGTATCAATATCGCTCAGATGACCGTCACTCGAGAAAATGCTGGTGAGAAGGCTATTATGATTATAGAAATTGACTCGCACCAGTGTGATGAGGCCGTCAATGAAATTGCTAGAATTCCTCATCTACATAATGTCAACTTTTTCAGCTAAGAGGGGGATTGCATGTTTTACACTATTGAAGAATTGGTTCAACAAGCTGACCGAGATTACCAAGGTAATATCGCAGAGCTCATGATTGCCACAGAAACAGAGCTAACTGGACGTGAACGTCCTGAAATCCTATCTCTTATGACTCGAAATCTTGAAGTGATGATAGAGTCTGTTCAGGCTGGTCTATCCCCTGAGAAATCACCAACTGGCTTAACCGGGGGAGATGCTGCCAAACTGGATGCTTATATCAAAAATGGAAAGACCCTGGCTGATTCTGCTGTTCTGGGGGCTGCTAGAAATGCCATGGCCGTCAATGAATCTAACGCCAAGATGGGCTTGGTTTGTGCCACACCAACGGCTGGTTCAGCAGGTTGTTTGCCCGCTGTTCTAACAACAGCTATCGAAAAATTGGGCTTGAGCCAATCACAACAACTAGATTTTCTCTTCACTGCTGGCGCATTTGGTCTAGTCATCGCAAATAACGCCTCAATTTCTGGAGCAGAGGGAGGATGTCAGGCCGAAGTTGGCTCTGCCTCTGCTATGGCTGCTGCCGCTATTACAATAGCTGCTGGTGGAACCCCCTTCCAAGCTAGCCAGGCCATCTGCTTTGTACTAAAAAATATGTTGGGACTCATTTGCGACCCAGTAGCCGGATTGGTCGAGGTTCCTTGTGTCAAACGTAATGCTATGGGAGCAAGTTTTGCCCTAGTAGCTGCCGATATGGCCTTGGCAGGTATCACATCTGCCATTCCAGTCGACCAGGTTGTTGACGCTATGTATCAGGTAGGTTCAGCCATGCCAACTGCCTTCCGTGAAACTGCTGAAGGTGGCTTAGCAGCAACTCCGAAAGGAAAAGCACTCGCAAAAGAAATCTTTGGTTGAGAATTAGTCGATATCCGTAGATTACTAATTCAAACATATAAAAGGCAAACATCTTTTAGTAGATGTTTGCCTTTTTCAGCTATGTCTAAACTTAGGATAGAATCTGTTGGATTTCTCGTCTGATACTATCTTTATCTAAACCATATTCCTTAAGAAGATAATCTTGTTGTCCTACTTGGCCAAAACGTTCTTTTATACCAAGTCGATAAACTGGTGTATTTACTTTGGTCGCCATCATTTCACAGATCGCACTACCTAAACCACCTATAACATTATGATTTTCAACAGTTAGTACTGGTTTATCCAACAACAAAGTTTCTACCTCAGGATGAATTGGTTTAACACGAAAGAGATCAATGACACCAACCGAATAACCTTCTTTTTCTAAAGAGTTCGCTACTTCTAAACAAGGAGCAACCATTATTCCACAACAAACCAAAGTAAGATCTTTTCCTTGTTTTAGATTAATATACCCTTTAGAGAAGTCTTCATCTCCTTTATATAGAGGGGATGGTTTTTTCCGAATAGTTCTAATATATTTTAAGCCACTCAAATGTAAAGTCTGTTGCAATACTGACTCAAATTGGATATCATCACTAACTTCAAAAACCGTAGCGTTAGGGACTAAGCGAAGGAGACCAAGCTCCTCAAAAGGCATATGCGTTCCACCATTCATCTCAGCACTAATACCGGCGTCTGATCCAATAACAGTTGCACTTAATTGAGCATAGCCAAGTGAAATAAACAACTGGTCAAATACTCTCCTTGAAGCAAATGGTCCAAACGTATGGAAATAAGGTTTAAACCCTTGGATGGATAAACCAGCAGAAAGGCCGACCATCTCTGATTCCATGATTCCACCATTAATGTATCGCATGCCAAATGCTTTCCCTAAATTATTTGTTCCCATTGAACTCGATAGATCCGCTTCTAATGCAACAACTTCCGGATGACTTTTATTAATATCAAGTAGGAAATCTCTGTAAACTAGACGCATTTCTTTTGCTTCTCTTTTCATACCATATCCTCCAGCCGCTTACGCAAGTCAAACACTGCTTTTTCTAACATTGCTCTTTGTTCATCTGAAGGGCGTAAATGATGATTAGCTGTCATAGTTTCAAGTTCAGGAACTCCTTGTCCTTTCACAGTATCTAGGACAATACACTTTGGTTGGTTAGAGGTCGAAGATTGCAATTCAATAATCGCATCGTAAATTTCCTTAATATCTGAGCCATCTACACGAATCGTTTCAAATCCAAAGGCTTTAAACTTCTCAACAAAGTCGCCAGGATTGCAGACCTCCTCTGTCGTCCCATCAAGTTGTTTTTTATTATCATCAACAAATACCAAGAGATTTCTCAATTTATGATGTGCTGCAAATTGAATTGCTTCCCAACATTGACCCTCATTTAACTCACCATCACCAACAATTGTATATGTAAAATGTGGAGAATCATTTATAATTTGACCATAAGCTATTCCAGTAGCAACGCTAATTCCTTGACCCAAAGAGCCTGTCGTCATATCAACTCCTGGAGTTAGATTTCTATCTGGATGTGACGGAAGTCGCGTACCATTCGTATTTAAAGAATGAAGAAAGTCTTTATCAAAAAATCCTTTTAAATAAAGTGTGCTATATAGAGCAGGACCAGCATGTCCTTTAGATAAAACGAAGTAATCTCTATCCTTCTTCTTAAATTGCTCTGGAGCCATATTCATCACTTTTCCGTATAACACGGCAAGTACTTCTACGACAGAGAGACTTCCACCATAATGTCCAAATCCTAAATGATTCAAGGTTTCCAGTGTATTTAATCTAATTTTGGTAGCAAAAGACTTTAATTCATGTACCTCTTTTGGACTTAGGGCCATAGCTTACTCCTCCTTAGCAGGTGCTTTATAAACGAGAGAAATTCCAACCATAGCTACAAGGACAACGATAAGACCAATAATAATACCAGCTTGTGAACCAACTTGGTTTAGAACACCAAGAATAATTCCTGACAAACCAAAGTCTGCATCTGAGAAAGTAGAACCTTGGAATCCAAGAGAACCAAGAACAGGCATCAAGAATACTGGCAAGAAGCTAATCAGAACACCTTGTAAAAAGGCACCAATTGTTGCTCCACGAACACCACCTGAGGCATTACCAATAACCCCTGCAGTTGCACCACAGAAGAAATGAGGAACAACACCTGGCAAAATGACAACAGATCCAGTAGCAATCATAAGGGCCATACTTACCAAACCACCAGCGAAACTAGAGATAAAACCAATCAAGACCGCATTGGGAGCGTATGGATAAACAATCGGACAGTCCAGAGCTGGTTTAGAATTTGGAACCAAGCGTTCAGAAATTCCCTTAAAGGCTGGTACAATTTCACCCAAAATTAAACGAACACCAGCGAGGATGACAAATACTCCTGCAGCAAATTGTCCAGCCAATTGAAGGGCATAAACTAAACCACTAGTACCACTACTCAATTCTTTTTCAATGTACCCTGACCCTGCAAAAATGGCAACGATTAGATAGATAATTGACATTGAAATTGTAATACTTACAGTACTATCACGTAAGAATGCTAAACTTTTTGGGAATTTTATATCTTCTGTTGATTTTGATTTATCCCCAACAAGACCACCAACAAATCCACTTAACCAATATCCCAATGAACTAAAGTGACCTAAGGCAACTTTATCATTACCAGTTAATTGAACCATGTATTTCTGAACGAAAGCTGGCGATAGACTCATGATAATACCTAAAGCTAGACCACCCAATAAAATTAATGGTAAGTTAGTAAATCCAGCAACTGATAAGATAACCGCAATCATACATGCCATATAAAGCGTATGATGACCTGTCAAAAAGATATATTTGAAGCGGGTAAATCTTGCAATAAGAATATTGAAGACCATACCTGCAAACATAATCATGGCTGTTGCTGAGCCGTAAGTTGTCAAGGCAACCGCTACAATCGCTTCATTATTTGGTACAACTCCTGATAGATGGAAGGCTTTTTCAAACATTGTTCCGAATGGATTCAAGGAACTTTGAATAATTCCTGCACCACCTGATACAACTAGAAAACCTACAAAGGTTTTAATACCACCCTTAATAATATCTGGTAATGCTTTCTTTTGAAGCACCAAACCTAGAATAGCAATTAAAGCCACCAATATGGCTGGTGTACTTACAATATCTAATAAGAACTTAATCATTGATAGAACCTCCTAAATAAGACCCTTTTCTTCACAAATTTTAGTTACTAATTCTTTCAGCTCATCCATATCAATAATGCTATTTAGTACCCTTACGTCACCTAGGTGTCCTGCTGAATCTTCCAAGTCACGTCCAACAATCCAAATATCCGCAGCACTTGGATCCGCACCACCTAAATCATAGTGTTCAACCTCAACACCAGTCACTCCTAGTTCGCTAAGAATAGATTCGATATTCATTTGAACCATAAAGCTAGAACCTAGTCCTGAACCACACGCTGTACCAATTCTCAACATAATTTAGTCCTCCTGTTGAATAATTTCTTTGATATCATTAAACTCTTGAGCTGTTAACAATCTTTCAACCTTAGCATTATCACGTAAAATCATCGTAAGATGTTTTAATGCTTTTAGGTGAGTCTGATTATCGACAGCAGCAATACAAATTAATAAACGAATTTCTTGAGCTGGATCATCCAGCAGATAAATTGGGTGGTCTAAAACCAACATGGACATGCCCACTTCATTAACACCATCTTCGGGTCTAGCATGGGGAATCGCAATTCCCTTTCCTAGATTAATGAAAGGTCCAAATTCTTCGACTTTTCCAATCATTGCTTCTGGGTAGTTGGCGGTAATTTGGCCACTTTCCAACAATGGCTGAGATGCTTTTCGAATAGCGTCCTTCCATCCCATTTTTTCTGAACTTCTATGAAACATTTTTTCCGTAATTAAATCTTGTAACAAAGGTAACACTTCCTTTCTCTGAATTTCTTCATATATAAATTTTTTCAGAGCAATGCGTAATTCTGATTCTTGTGAAACTGAAGCAAATCGCTTAATCAACTCAAGCAACCTCTCTAGCTCAATATCTTTGGAATCCATTTCTGGAAAATCTTTTGAGACTAATTGCACTAATTGTGAAGATTGCTCAACAGACATCATTACTGATACTAAATACTGAGGTTTTTTAGTATCAACTTTTACTGTTGAAAATACTAAATCGAATTCTTCATCCTTAAACTCATGCAAACGATCAACTCGAGTAACTCCGATAAAGCTAACCTGCGGAAATAAAATGCGTAGGTTTTCCTTTATCATAAGTGAAGAGCTCGTACCATTTGGACAGACAATAACTGCTTTGTAGTTTTTTCTAGTCGTCTCCTTCTTCTTAAGATAACCACCAAAATGAACGACAAAGTAAGCTATTTCACTGTCTGGAATAGGTTGACCTACAACCTTTGACAAGGGCTCCAAGGATTCCTTAACGAATTCAAATAAGTCTGGATGCTGTTCTTTTATCCTATCTGTATAATCATTTGAACTAGGAAGACCAAATTTTAAGCGATAGTAAACTGGAATCAAATGCTTCATCAAATTATCTTTGAGCGTGGCTTGCTTAGAAAATTGTAAAAGTGTAATACTTTCCATTTTTTCTACAATTTGATCCGTTAAAGTTTGGAAATAACTAAAATCAACAGAGGTATTTCCTTCAAAACCACTAGACAAGAGCCCAGCTATATATTGGCGATCTGATCTAGTAAAATTACTATCAAATCCCCCTAAATCATAAGCATTATCCAATAAAATATCTGCCAAATTACGTATCTGAGAAGGAGCCTCTATCTCCTCTGAAACTACTCTGGAAACTTTCCTTTGATAACGACATAAAATAAGCGTTATTCCATACAAACATTCTTGTAACTTATCGGAAATTGGCGTAAGATGTAGAATTTTTGAATAATCCTGAACAAGTTTATTTAAAATCTCAAAGGTAATACCATGAGGCCAAGCAGAAATAACATATTCAAGTCCCCAAAGTCCGACAGGAGAGTTTAGTAACTCATTAATGACTTTAAAAGCCATCAAATGTTTCTGTTTTTCATCACCAAGTATAATGTATCCTTGAGATCTAGAATATTCTATATCCAAGTGATGAGTTTGCAGATTCTTTCTCAAAGAACGAATATCAGACAAGGTGGTATTCTTACTAACCTTCAAAAAATCTTGATAGTGCCAATTGGAAACAAAATCCGTCCGACAAAAAGTATAAAGGTAAATTAACTGTAAACGAATCCTTTTGGGAAGCTGTAATTCTTCAGAACCAATTAAAGTCGCTATATTTTCATCGTTTAGTATGCCAGTAACGTAATACCTCCCTTTATCTTGCTCGATTTTTATTCCTCGGTTATCAAGATAAATAGTTAATTGATTGATACAATCTCTAACGTCTTTTATTGAGCAACGAGTTTTTACAGATAACTCATACAAAGAAAGATTTTGATTAGCCAGTAATGTTATCAAAACTACTATAATTTTATGATCAATCATTTTTTAACCTTTCTACTTAGATTATATGACACCGCTTACAAAACATAAAGATAATTAGGGCACAATTTAGAACGTTGTAAAAACTCTTTAGATTGTGCCCAAGATAGTATTTTAATGGATTTTAAAATAAAGCGACTTACAAAATCAAACCTTTTGAAAAGAACTGAATCATCCCATGACTATTTCTAAGCAAAAAAACTTAGAAGTATGAGTGCTTCTAAGTTTTTTCTTCTTATATAGCCTTTTCAACGTTTTGATCTTAGTTGAATAACCATTTTGTCAAAAAGTGCCATGTTTCTTTGGCAATACTTGCAAGGAAGGTTGATAGACTAAATTTGTTAAATGTTTTTAGGAGATTGTCAACTATTGGAGCAATAGTCTTAGGTGTTTCCACTGGAGTCTTACTTTCTTCTTCCTTACCAGTATTATCCTGAGATGGATTTGGTACTGTACTTGTATTGTCATGGCTATTATTTTGTCCAGTTGGTTCAGGCTCTGGAGCAACCTCAGGTTGATGCTCAGGTTCATCTGGTTTATTTTCCGGACTTGGTTCTGGACTAGGTTGTGGTTGAGGATCAGGTTTGATCGGCTCGTCAGTGGTGTCACTACTTGTGTTTGTCATTTTTTCAGTAACGAAGAAATTTTTGAATTCTACTGCTCCATCCCAAAGACCAACACCTACATGGGCTTGATTGAAGTAATTATCCACGGCATCAAATTGATGATGGAGCACTTCCTTACCATCGACATAGACTGTCATGGTGTCCTTGCCCTTTTCAACCTTGACGTGGTGGTACTGACCATCGTTGATTGCTTTATCCAGATGAGCTTCAGCGATGGTTTCACCACCAAAACGGAAGAGACGTACAGTATCGTTGTCAGCAAATTGGACAGAGTAGGCACGGCCTGGTTCTTCACGTTCCGCAGCTACAAAGAGGTTGACCAATCCATGTTGGTATTTGACGTCGATATCATAGTCAAATTGCTTGAAGCCATTACTTTCATAAGCCATGAAGAAGTCATTGGCACTGACATTGCTATCGTAAAGCGTATCGTCATCAATATACCAATTACCAGTGACAGCTTTCAAGCCTTTAAGGTTGGTCGCAAAATTATTGAGAGTGATGGCAATCTTAAAGGTCTTGGTCAATGAAGGATTTTCAACTGAGGTTGCTGTAACAGTGAGATGACCTTTATGAAGAGCTTTGAGAGAAAGTTTATTGTCATGTTCAGTATATGACACCAAACTTGGATCACTGACCGTCCATGTCACATCTTGCTCTTCAGAAGCGGGTGCGAGGTAAACCTGCAAGTCCTTGCTTTGACCAACTTCGAGGGTCAAATCACCTGCAACTGTGGTGTTCATGGCAACAGCCTTAGTGACTTCCTTCTTGTCAGTCCAAGTACTCTTAATTGGGTAGATAGCAATATTTGCTTTGGCTGGACCACCTTCAACCAAGACGCTCGCTCCAACGGCTCTTGGGCTTGGGAAAATCTGATTGGCCCCAGCTACCGTATTGCCCTTAGCAAAGACTTCCACACTCGCACGGTCCACATAAAGATGCAAATCAATAGAACCATCTTCATTGCGAGTCACTTGTTGGCTATTAACCTTAGCAAAGGCATCAGAAAGAATTGTCCCAGATTGGCTACGGTCAATAGACAAAGTTTCCTTGGTTAAATCGTAAACGACCTTTGTAGCTTGACCATCACCGACGCGAAGGTTAAATCCAACTGCAGTCGTGTCCTTACCTGGTACAAAGTGAGAAACCACTTCATAAGTATCACCTGAGAAATCTTTAAGCAGTTCATTGTCAGAAGCTACTCTGACATTTTCAAAATACTGGGCATTATCTGTATCACGAAGGCTTTCATAGGCCTTAACAGGTGTTTGTGTTAAGAGGTAACGGTCGCCTGATTTAACCAAACCAAGGTCAAGGTTAAGGTTAAAGGTACCATTAAATTTTTGACCAACAGTATCTGCAACTAGATTGCAATAATCTTCCCAAGTGTTCATCCAGTTGATTTCAGTCAATTGCGGGATGTTTGGATGGTCAGCTGTCCCAAAATCATGAACATAGTAAGTCATGGCAGCATAGGAATCCTTACCAAAATTCATGATTTCATCATGTTCTTGGTAAACTTCATCAGCTACAAAGGCCCACTTACCATCCACTTGTTTAAAGTCTCCAACCTTGTAAGAACGACCACCACGTGAGAGGACCCACTTGAGTGCCCCATCATTGGCCACAATTGGATAGAGGTCAGGACATTCCGTATGCAAATCCTTATAGGTTGTTTCAACCTGCCAGTTCTTCAAATCTGGTGAGGAATAAATGCGGAGTGGACCACCAGCAAGGACCATAAACCATTGGTTATCCCAGCGAAAGACCTTAGGATCACGGAAATCTTGGTTTTGAAGTGGGTCCTGAGACCAGTCGGCAACCACCTTATCATATTTTTGCCAAGTTCTACCCTCGTCCTCACTATAGGCAATTTCAATCCGTTGCCCATTACCATTTGAAGTGATAATAGCTACCAGACCGCCTTCCGGAGATTTGAAGAGACCTGAGCTATTGGTACTATCAACCACGACAGAGCCTGAGAACATGTGACCTGTTGCATCTGGATAAAAAGCAATTGGCTCTTCATCCCAATGAAGCAAGTCTCGGCTGGTCGCATGAGCCCAGTGCATTGGACCCCATTTGGTATCATCGTAAAATTGATAGAAAAGATGGTAACGTCCTTTGTAGAAGACCAAGCCATTAGGGTCATTAGCCCAGCCATCCTTAACAGAATAATGATACTGATCACGGTAAAGCTCGTTGTAATAGACATCATCGCTCTGTCTTCGGTGGATATTGACACGGTAGGTCAAGGTCACTGGACGACCAAGCGAATCGGTCACACTACTTTCAATAGTAAAGTAATTGGAACCTACAGCCACTGGCAATTGAGAAATATCTGTGTAGACATTTCCTTTGGCATCTTCAACCTTGATGACAGCATTAGGATTGTGCTTAGTAATATCAAAGCCTACCGTCTCAGCATTATGCCCTACATATTGGATATGAAGTGGTTCTTGGGAGAAGAATTGGGCTTGTTTTTCAACAGAGCCTGTCTTTGAGGTTACCACGAGATTGTCAATCAAAGGAAGACTGGCACCGTCAAGATTGACATAACGGGTGTTTCTGAAAATGACATTGGCATTCCAATTAAGAAGACCAAAATAGCCCTCTGAAATAACCTGTGGTTGACCCTTGTCACTTTTTTGAAGAACAGAGTCACCTGTACTAGCCACAAGTACATCATTGACATAATAAGATAGCCACTGATTAGCCGCAACCACTTTAAGATTGTAGGTTTCATCAGCAGTTGGTGTCACATCTTTTTCATCTACGAGTTGAATATCCTGATTATTGACCCAACGCCAAAACTTAACCTTATGGTTACCAGAGTCCACATTGACCCCATACATATTTTTGTTACTGCTATCATTGTTACCACGGAAAATGAGGGCAGCTGCACCACCAGCTTCCTTGAAGGTCACATCCGTAGAATAAACAAAATTTTTGCCCTCAGATTGAGAATAAAGGAAAGAGTCTCCCTTGTCTTTGGCATCTGAATGAATGCCATCAGCCTGCATTTCCCAGTGACCATTTTGATCTGCGGTCATTCCCTCAAGATTGGTAACTGCTTCATTATTAGGCAAATCCGTTTTATCTTCTGTCACATGAACAGGACTTGTACTATTGGTTTCAACTGGCGTTTCTTGACTGTTCTGATTCAAATCAGCTTCTTTCGTTTGATTAGGCACTTTTTCAGCCTCACTAGCCTGTGTTTGGACTTCTTTTGGCTGATTAGGACTAGGCTGAGTGAGATTCTCTTGAGCTGTTATAGCAGATTCGGAAACAAGAGACGGGCTAGGCTCTATCACTTGGGGGACTTCTTTGGTCGTGCTGGGAGCAACCTCAACTTGTGGAGCAACTTGATGATCAGTCTGAGCTACCACCTCCTGAGGTATTGGGCTCACAGTTGCCTGTTCCACTTGGTCCGCATAGACAGGACCAGCCAGGGCCAAGCCTGCAAAACTTACCAAGGCACAGCCATAGACCCATGTCTTCCCACTTTTACGCATAAACCAATTTTTACAAACAGTATCATTCATGACTCTTCTCCTTCTTTAGAGCAACATTAAATGTTATCTCAGTTTTCATGAAAATTCAAAGTCAATACATTTGCCTTTATTAATAATCCTATCAAAGTTTCCGGAAATATCTTTAGGGTTTACATTAAAACGGTAAACGCTTACTTTTAATATCATTATATCACTATAATCTGAAAATACCATCTTTTTCTGTAATATTTTTCATATAAATGAAAAACTTCCGAATTTGCCATTCGAAAGTCCCTTACTTATGTTTAATCTGAGCCTGTTAGCAGGCTATTTCCAATAATACCAATGGTTACAATAGCAATCCCAAAGAATCCCAAAAGGCTAGGCAAAAGCAGCCAGTAAAATCAAAAGGCTAGCACTCCACATCCAGGACCCACCCGAAAGATTCATATTTCGATTAAAAATGATAAATTGCAAGAATAAGTGCAACATTTAGTCAAACTCATCCTCTAGAGCTTCACAAGCAGTTCTGTAAGCTAAACATTTTCGCGGTCGGTGATTGATATCATATAAGGCTTTGTTCAAAGCCTCCTCAGAGATAGCGGCTAAATCTGTTTTCTTTGGGAAATATTCTCTTAGTAAGCCATTTGCGTTTTCATTGCTTCCTCTCTACCAGGAAGAATAGGCGTCCGCAAAGAAAAAGGGAATTCCTAAGTTCTCCACCAGAGGATAGCAGGCAAACTCTTTTCCCCTGTCTGAAGTGAAGGTTTTAAGAGTCTCTTTTGGAAATAGCCTACAAAGTTGTTCGATAGCTGAAAACATGGCTTTGGCTGTTCTATCTGGTATCTTGAAAGCTAAGTAAAAACGAGTTTTTCGCTCTAGAAAGTTCGCTAAACAGCCCTTACTTTTGCCTCTGGAAGACACCACAGTATCGAGCTCCCAGTGGCCAAAAGTCTCACGATTCCTGACCTCTTTAAGACGTTTGGCAATCGACGTGCCAATCCTAAATGTCCCACGTGTTTCTTTGGGCTGTCGACTTTTTCCCTTTCGGCGCAGGATGCTTAAATCCGGATCAATCAAACCAGCATAGAGCCAATTATAGATGGTTTTAAAAGCTACCATTGGCTTTTGTTCAAGCTGATAGCGACCACAAATCTGTTCAGGTGACCAAGAGGCTTTTAACCCCTTCTCAATTTTCTTTTTCAACTTTGGTGTCAAACAAGACTTCCGACCCTTTTGCTTAGCCCTGTGGTCGTACTGTTCCTGTGCTAAGACGGCGGAATAACCATTTTGGCATCGTCTTAACTCTCTTGAAATGGTAGACTTATGGACACCAAGTTTACTTGCAATTTGGCAAGATTTCAAACCTAAATCCAAGTAAGTTTCTATCTTTATTCGGTCGGTTATGGTAAGATGGGAGTAGCTCATAGTTTTTCCTCGGGTTCTGTTTGTGTGGTTACTTACAGTTTACACCAATGAAACGCTATGAGTTTTTTTGTTGCACTATATTTTACAATTTATCAAAAAGAAAAACTGCAATTTCTACTTTACAGTTTTCTTCTTTCCTATAATTTTTAGCTTTTCACTATTTTGAAAAGATTAACACTTATTTGTACTTTTCTATCTCCGTTTCTAATAGACTGAGCATGCTAGCATTGTGCTCTTTGACACTGTTATTATCCCATTTTCGATCATATTTCTTGAGCAGGTCACTCATCGCCTTCAACTTGGGACTTTGCTCTATTATATTTGGAAAATGCTCAACCTTCTCAATTGGAAACCGATTCGAAAACTTTGAATTGGCTGAAACAGTGATGAGAGCAAGATTCCCCAACAGATCTCTATTTTCAACAGTCACTGAATTATCAGCGTTAATAGGGTGCTGAGGGAAGAAATGTTCGATAGAATTTCTGAACTGGAATTGGAAATTGCTAAATTCAGATGCTCTATCCCTCGCCAACAGATAATCCAAATAAGTAAAGACAATCCGATCGATACCAAATCCACTTCGATTTCGATAATCTGAAGATTCAATTTTTTTGCAGCAATACTTTTCTAAGGTAGGGATAAGGAGTTTGCCATCTTGCTCTTTATTCACATTCGTCAAGACTCTAGCAATCCAGTGCATGGTCTTAGGGGAAGTATAGGTCACGCGCAGGCAAGATTCTAGGAGTCGTAATTGTTGATTATCCGTTCCTTCTTCTTGATCCATTGAGTCTAAAGTAGATTTATAGGATGGTTTTCTCCCCTTTTTATCCTCATACATGACGAGCTTTTGTAAAGACCATTTCCCTTCGACCTTGTATTCACCGATATATTCTCTTTTAATAATATAACGATCAAATAGATACCGATACTTCAAAAGAGCATAGATAAACTCCAAGGCCTTTTCTTTACTAGCCCATCTGTCCTTTAATAAGTCAAGGAATCGCTTATCATCTAATCCACTATCACGATCCGTCTCAGTCATCTCCATGGCTTCATTGACCTGCAAAAGAAAATTTGGAAAGTTAATGATAGACTCAAACCGTTCATTTTCTTCTTCCCTATCATCAATTTGATTAGACACAGTAGAATCCGGCGCTTGCAAGATAGTTTTTAAGGTAAATTGAGTCTCATCACTGTTATTTTCTGCATTAAAAATGTCACGAAGATCTGAGAAGTCAGCCACCCTCAGCATATCCCAATTTGCACTAAATAGTTTTTCACGTATTTTTACTGGGAGAACCATCTGAAGATAGTTGTCCATTTGTGCACAAGCATCCCAAATCGTAGCTGCAATTAGTTTATCTTTTTTGTCCTCTTCACTGAATCCATTTTCAGACTTGATAGCACCCAAAATCTTTGCTTTCACAATTTCATGGAGCTCCAATTGCTCTCCACGAGTATTCATGATCTCAAAATAGTGATTCAAATCGATATTTTGAGGAACCTGGGTTCGGATGATTGTTACAGTAGAAAACTTATCTCTAAACCGTTTTTTATAATCATCATTAGCGTTTTTGCTCTGGAAATATTTCTTAATTATTTCATATCCTTCTACTAACTCTTCTGAATAAAGAGAAGGCTCTTTACTATCCATTACAGTTTCGATCTCACCTAGAGTGATGTTCGATTTTTCTCTAGCTTCAAATTTCAAAGGATTTCTTTCTACAGAAGGATGATCCAGATAACGAAGAAGCAAAAACAAAGTAGTTAAGCGTTGCTGGCCATCGATTACTTCATAAACTCGAGGTTGGACTTGATTGACCACTAAACTGCCAAGGTAATATTTACTTGAATTAGTTTCGTCAAGATCATCAATATCCATTAGCAATTGCTCAATTTCATCTTTTCTCCATGCGTAATTTCGTTGATAGATTGGGATGACATAGTTGACATTTTCAAAAACATTGTCCACATTCAATTCATCTGGTTGAATATACTTTTCACTTCTCATTAGACTAGTCCTCCTCTCCAAATACTTTATCATAGAGTTTTTGATAGCGTTTTTTATTCACGTTGGAATTCTGGAAAGCTTCCTTTGAGATAATATCTAAAACAATGGTATCCAACCCTATCGGATCCTGCATTTCAGAAATCAAAGCAAAGAGATTCAATCCCTTATTGATACGATCTGATTGTCCTTGTGCGTACTTATTTACCGATTCTCTATAGACTGCTTTCATGATCAATCTTAGAGAATAAGCCCATCTATGTAGAAAAGACAATCTTGCAGGTGTCAATTCCTTCATACTGAATTTATCGACAAAGAAGATCAAAATATTTATGAAGAGATTATAAACATAGAGATCACCAGTTCCGTTTTTTATGACCTCTTCTTCATTAAATCTACTATCGACCAAGTTCACAATCTCTCTATAGAGGTTGGCATAATGCAAAGTGTATGAAAAGAATCTTTTTCCAGCAATCAAGGGTTGGGTTAACTGGAATTGATTCAAAGGAATTCCAGTTGTTAGCTCATACACTTTGTCAGCATTAAAACGTTCCACATAAAGATGAGAGGCTTTAGCATAAGTCGCAAAATGATGGGGATTCGAAGGTTTAATTCCCTTAAAAGTTTGAATATCTTTAGTAGAATAATGAAGGCCATTTTTGTTCTTATACCATCTCACTAAGGGGAAGAGATTGTCTGCAAAGAGATCCTCCAGTTCGCTTTGATTTTTATTTTCCCAAGCTTGTATGATCTCAATCTTATCACTTTCAGATTCATCATTCATTTCTCTCAAATGATAAGATTTCAACAAATCATGTGGAGAGAGAGCCTTCCCCCGAGAATTCTGGGAGTCAAAGAATTGAAAAGCTTCCTGCTCATCATTCGTGATAATCTTTACCAAAGAACAGTTATCAAGAAGATAATCAGCATACTTTTTAACTTCTTGTCCGTCAAACTCTCTTAGCTTGCGCTTGATGATTTGGAAATTATGCACGATCGCTTCTCTAGATAGTTCATTATATTCCTCATTCAGCAAGGATGAAAGATTAGCATATGATGCCTCTTGAAGTATCTCATACACCACAAATAAAAGAATAGAAAGAGTTGTTAAGCGCTGCTGGCCGTCGACAATATTAAGTTTAGAAGATGCGTCATTTATGTTTTCTCTGTGGAGTACAACAGACCCCATTCGATATTCTGGAATTCTATTCTTAAACGCCTCATAAGTATCTGTGATCAGTCTAAGTGCTGATTGTGTTCCCCAACGATACGGTCTCTGATAATTAGGAATCGCTAACCTTTCTACCATCATTTCTCTAACACTGACAATGCGCAAATTTTCATTCAAGTTTGACATTGAACAACTCCTCTATCTACTTCAATTTCTTTAAATACGGTTTTATATCACTCATTATAACATTTTAAGAAGTCAACTCAAGATTGATGACGAATTTTTATTTATGACAAAGAAAAACAGCCAACCATTGGGTTAACTGCTAAAAAAAGTTATCAAGTTAATTATTAAAAGAATCAGTATCCAAATTCACTTTAAATCGTACTTCCAGTCTTCTCCATCTTGGTAGTAGAAAAATTCAGACAGGTCTTCTTCAAGAAAGATACGAAGCATATCCTCCATATCTAGAGAGAGGTCTAGATTTGGCAATTCTTTCAGGTCCTCCCACCAGACTTCCCCCTCTTCAGAGGATATTAATTCTCCGTCAAACTTTTCTGTCTTATAAAAGAGAACTACATAACGAATGCCGTCTTCTACCCAATCTTTCATTCCACAAATCCGGGGAGAAGCAATCCTTAAGCCAGTTTCTTCCTTCACTTCACGGATTACTGCTTCCGTAAATGATTCTCCCGCTTCGACATGACCACCAGGAAAGGTTATGCCTGGCCAGTCCTTTTTTTTACGATCAATAACAAGAACTCTATCGCCGTCTCTTACCATACAAAGATTTGTAAACTCAACAGTCTCATTCATACAAATACTTCCTAACTATGTTTGTCTTTTTCTTTAAGGATAGGATAAACAATCTCTACCCTATTCTTCTTTTAGTTGCACTTGTGTATGTGCTAGTAGGTCTCCAAGATGCCTCTTATCTTTCCGAAACATCGTCATTGCCAGTAGCAAAACTGCGAGTAGAGTCGCTGAAAACGAGAGGATAATGGATAACACATCAAAATCACTATATAAGCCATGAATCGTGCCCATATGACCGAGTTGCCAAGGTAAAAATTTGATGACATTTCTAATCAAGCTAGCCTGCACTGTTTTTTTCTGGTAGACAAGTTCAAGTCCCGCTTTTACCTTCCCAAAACTGCCATAATTTTTATAATCCAAGAATGTGAAAAGGAGCGTGATTGGCAAAACAGAGGTGAAAAATACAAGCCACTGCGACTGAATTTCTGCAAACTCTGGGACACCATTAAAAAAGATGATGTAAATAAGCATCGAACTTAAAAACAGAAGAACTAAATAAGCTAGAATGAAAAGATAATCAAAGAGAAATTCAATCATTCTTTTTTTAAACGGAATAGGGTTTATTGCTAAAAGCTTCATCATCATCTCCCCCTTTCTCATCTCCTATTATAACATTTTTAATATTCTAAATAATATTTGAGAAGAATATCCGCTGGCTAGCGCCCTCGCAAATTGAGATTGTTTCATAATTGTAAACACTTGTAGGTTTTATTTTACACTACTTCTATTATGGCTTTTGGACTTTATTTCAATTTTACGTTATATTATTATTAAAAATCTAAATCATAAGGAATTATGTATGTCAGAAGATATAAAAATCGAGATTGGAAAAAGAATTCGTGAAGAACGTGAACGTCAAGGGTTAACACGTGAGCAAGTTTGTGATACCGAAGAAGAATTAACCGTCAAACAATTGATGAGAATTGAGCTCGGGCGTTCTTTACCAACTATTGTGAAGCTTCAATATATTAGTGATAAATTGGGAGTTTCACTCAACTATTTGTTAGGTGAAACACAAATAGAACTGCCAAAAGAGTATTATCAGATTAAATATAAACTCATGAAGTCTCCTGTTTACGGCGACCCTGAACGTATCAAGAAAAAACTAGAGGATATTGAAGACCTCTACAACAACTATATTGATATTCTACCAGAGGACGAGCTTTTAGCTATTGATCTCATTGAAAGATCTCTAAATTTTATGGTTGAGGAAAAATATAGTCTTCTTGAATCTGTATATGAAGACTATTTAACTCAAGCTTTGAAAAAAGAATCCTATTCCTTAAATGACCTTCTATTAATTTCATACTACGCATATAGATGTCAAGATTCTGACTATGATAAAGGAATAATTGACGAATTTAGACGTAAATTAATTAATCAAGAATTACAAGGTGAAGAGCTGTTTAATATTGAATTAATGGGTGCTCTAACATCTATAGCTGGTATTTACGTCATGCATCATGACTATAAAGACATGAAATCTGTTGTAGATAAATTGTATGAGATTATGCATTCAAGTATGCAACATTCCTATCAACCAGGTATAACAATATTTGAAGCAAAATACTATTTATATTATGAAAATGATATAGATAAAGCGACTGAGCTCTATAATACAGCTACCGTACTAGCCGAAGCTTTTGGTGACCAAGTCTTCATCAAAAATCTTAAAATGGAAATGGAAAATGATTTAGATACAAGTAACGAGTCAAAGTGACATAGATGTCCTTTTGATTCGTTATTTTTTTGTTTATACTCGTTCATATAATCAAATAGGAGAAATCAAGATATGACAAACCTTATCGTAGCAAAACAGTTAAGCAAAGAATTTCAAAAATATAAAGCAATCGAAAATCTAAACTTCACAGTTGAAAAAGGTGAAATTCTAGGTTTCCTTGGGCCATCAGGTTCTGGTAAAACGACAACAATCAATATCTTAACAGGTCAACTAACTCCTAGTCAGGGAGAAACTTATATTTTGGGCAAATCATCCCTTCAGTTAAAAGAAGATGATTTGTCAAAGATTGGTTTAATCACTGAAAATAGTGGCTTTTATGAAAAATTGACACTTTATGACAATCTTCTATTCTTCGCAAAACTCTATAATGTTTCGACAGAGTATGTTGATGATTTGTTAAAACGTGTAGGTCTTTATGACCATCGTAAAACCTTGGCAGAAAAGCTCTCCACAGGGATGAAACAACGAATGCTTTTAGTGAGAGCTATCATAAACAAGCCAAAAGTTCTCTTTCTTGATGAACCTACTTCTGGACTAGATCCATCAACCTCTCAAACCATTCATGCTCTTATTGAAGAACTAAAACAACAAGGAACAACCATTTTTCTGACGACACATGATATGCACGAGGCTACCATTTTATGCGATAAGATTGTACTTTTAAATAAAGGGAAGATTGTCGAAGAGGGGAAACCTGCTGAACTTATTCAGAAATATAATACCAATAAGATGGTAAAAGTGACCTACTGTTCAGGTCAAGAGAAAGTGATTTCCTTCTCTGAATTAAATCATATTACTGCTACTCAAGATATTCAAACCATCCATTCATGTGAACCAACTTTAGAAGACATCTTCATCCAACTGACAGGAGGGAAACTTAATGTTTAACCAATTCAAATCTTTACTATGGCTTAGAAAACGAGTTATCAAATCTAACAAAACCATTATCCTACAAATCCTCCTTCCTTTAGGATTTGCCTTTCTCTACAAACATATCTATGAGATTCAAGGTAGCCTAAACAATTCAATGAAATTCAATCTATTAGTCAACTGTTTAGCCTTATCCTTGGGTTCATCAGTTGGAAATCCAATCAGTACGATTGTTTCCGAAGAAAAGGAAAAAAATATTTTAAGAACTTTGTTTTTAAGTGGTGTTAACAGTAGGAACTATATCCTTTCCGTTTTATTTTATCCAGTGCTTATTAGCTTAGTGATGACAACTGCTATTCCGAGAATACTAGAACTAAATATTGAAAATAATTATAGTGCTTATCTTATCATCTCACTTGCTACAGCTTTAGTAATAATGTTGATCAACCTTTTCATTGGCTTAATCAGCAAAACTCAAGTATCTGCTCAAGTAATTAGTCTTCCAGTAACAATGATTAGTATGTTTATTCCAATGCTTTCAGGAATCAGTAAAGATTTTGATAATGTTGTGAAGTACAGTTATATGGGATTGTTCACGAAATCTTTAAATCACCTTGAAACATATAAGTGGCAAGACCAAGTAGCAAGCTCACTATCTCTGCTAGTCTGGTTACTCCTATTTATAACACTGACCATCCTACAATCTAAGAGATTACGAAAAATAGCCTAATATCAAACCATGACCATCTAAACTGAGTGTTAGATGGTTATTTTGTTTATTCCCCATCTTTTTCTCTAACCATAAAAAGACATATCTCTAGAGTCTTTTCATTCACATGATTTTAAGGTATATTATTATATAATTAAAACTCAAGGGAAATACAGATGTCTGAAGATATTAAAATCGAGATTGGAAAAAGAATTCGTGAAGAACGTGAGCGACTTGGTTTAACACGTGAGCAAGTTTGTGATACCGAAGAAGAATTAACAGTCAAACAACTGATGAGAATTGAGCTTGGGCGTTCTTTACCAACCATTGTCAAACTGCAATACATCAGTGATAAATTAGGTGTTTCCCTCAACTATTTGTTAGGTGAAACAAAACTAGACATTCCTGAGGAGTACTATCAGGCTAAATATAAACTCATGAAGTCTCCTGTCTATGGCGATTCTGAACGTATCAAGAAAAAGCTGCAGGATATTGAAGACCTCTACGACAACTATATTGATATTCTGCCAGAGGACGAACTTCTAACCATCGATATCATTGAAAGAACCCTGAATTTTATATCTGAAGAAAAGAAAGAAGATCTTGTTGAGATTGTATTTGAAGACTATTTGAATCAGGTATTGAAAAAAGAAGAGTATACCTTGAATGACCTTTTGTTGATAAAATACTACTCTGTACAATGTCAAGGGTCTTCATATGATAAAGCTACAATTGAGCATTTCCGAATGAAGTTAATAAAACAAAGATTGCAAGGTGATGAATTATCCAATGTGGAACTATTAGGGGCTTTATCAGCTATAGCTGGGATTTATGTTATGCATCATGACTATAAAAACATGAAAACTATTGTTGATAAAATGTACGAGGTCATGCATTCTATTATGCAACATTCCTATCAACCTGGGATAGCAATGCTTGAAGCAAAATATTATCTGTTCTATGAGAACAATAGAGATAAAGCAAATGAGCTATATAATAAAGCTATCCTACTAGCGGAGGCTTTTGGCGACCAAGTCTTCATCAAAAATCTTAAAATAGAAATGGAAAAAGATTTAAATACAAAATAGAAATTGTATCAGAAACACTTTAAATATAATTATTTTTATACAATACCAATCAAAGAAGCATCTGAAGTTGAACTCAGATGCTTTTTGATTAATTCAATTTTTTCACTTAAACTTTCCCTTATGCTTCTTCAAATACTTCTTCCCATACCATTCTTCTACTGACTTGTCTTCCCAGTCTCGGTATTCTTCAGGATATTTCCATTTGTAGTAGCCTTGCAGCATATAGGGAAACATGAAATAAATTTCAAAGGCAGCTATTAATATATTGAACACTAGAAATAAAAATAGAACGCTTATTCCTCCAATCAAACTATCTGCATTTCTTATTGAATCCGAAAATATCGTACGAAAAATTATCCAGAGTGCTACGACTATTCCACCATACTTGACAATGAATCTAAATACTCTATTAAATACTCTATCGCTCGGACTCTCTATTTCAGTACCACCATATAATAAATTTAGCAATGAGGTAGACTTATCACGTATCATATAAATGATTGTGAATAGAATTAATCCTTCAAAAGCAAACATTCCCACATAGCCAACAAGACCATAAAGTAAATTCATCAAGAAAAGATTAAGTTCAATTAGCAGCCATATTATAAAAGAAACCATAAAATGAAACTGACCTCTATAGATCAAAATAAACTGTTGGTTGAATCGTTTCCCTAATAGAATCAACAAAATCCATATTGCTAGCCCCATCCAAAATACCCAGTATGGAAGAAAATTAATTTCGGACAATCCTACTGTCAAATCTCTAGGATTAACATGATAAAATAAATGATTATTTAAAGCTACAATCAACCAATTAGGACCGATTATAAATAAGATCGTCAAAATCACTAACCAAATATACGACTTCAAGGTCCCTCTATATTTTTCTTTTTTTAGAGCATCCTGATAATTTTCCTGTGCAAATTTTCCTGAGACACTTTCATCTAAAAGATTTAAACTCTCTTCAAAACTGGCCCTAAAGATTGATTTCTTCATTCTTATCTTCCAACAACTCCTTGTGTTTCTTTAAATACCGCTTGCCATACCAGTCTTCTACTGACTTGCCTTCCCAGTCACGGTATTCTTCAGGGTATTTCCATTTGTAATAAGCATAAAGAAAATAAGGAAACTCCATAAAAATAAGCATTGCAATTATACCGATATTCATTACGATCCAACATATGAAGAGACCAAAAAGAGTTACGGAAGGGGAAAAATTAATGGATAAGGATTTTAAAATATAATTAATAATCACACCCAAACCCAGTATACCTGCTCCATAAATAGAAATACCTTTGGCAATTTTATCTAGTAAGGTAGGGGTATTAACTTCTCCATACATTCGGCTTTTCAAACTTTTAAATTCTGTTCTTAACATCCAATAAATTAAGGTTAAAAAAATACAAACTAGGGCAAAAAATCCTAAAGTTGTTATAAATGGCAATGCTAAACCAAGAGTAGCGAGGTCGAACTCTATAACAAACCAAATCAAAAATGTTGTGACGTGAAAGTGAGTTCTATAAGGGATAATAAATAAGGGCTTGAGAGCTTTTCCAATTAACACGAAGGAAAGCCAAATCAATAACCCAATTACATAAACTGGAGCTGTTAAAAAATTGTGATTGGATATAGGAATAGTTAAATCTTTTGGATCACTGCTATGAAGCATTATTGAAAAAGCAAATAATAAGAAGTTCAATCCGATCGGAAAAATGAGTGTCAATACACCATATAAGAGAGCATTTTTGAAATAGCCAACTATATTACTTGGGGTTTTAGATACTTTTTTATCTTGTTCTTTCAATTGATACTGTATAAACCCATCATCTTCCAGATTTAAACTCTCCTCAAAACTTGCTTTGAAGATTGATTTCTTTTTCATGTTTATCTTCCAACAACTCCTTGTGTTTCTTTAAATACCGCTTGCCATACCAGTCTTCTACTGACTTGCCTTCCCAGTCACGGTATTCTTCAGGGTATTTTATTTTGTAGTAACTTTCTAAAAAGAAAGGGAACTCCATGAAGATAACCATTGCCAATAATCCAATATCTATGATTATCCATGTCAAGAACATACCTAACAAAGTCAAGCTTTGTGAAACTGCTATACCCGAATGCGATAAGATTATTTTGATGATTACAGCAAGTCCTAGCACTCCTGAACCATAGGTAGCGATTAGGCTTGCTATCCTATCAAGTAGCGTCTCTCCAATCTTCTCGCCAAATAAACAAGTGGTTAAACTTTTTTTCTCCATACGGAGGAATATTAGGGCAATGATAAACAAGAAAATATAAATAAACCAGATTCCAACTGAGGTTAGGGTCGGGAGGGCTACAGTTATGGCCAAGAGATTGAATTCAAGACAGAACCAAAATAAAAAGGTCTCCATATGGAAGCGATATCTGTATGGACGAATAAATGGTTTACGAACAAATTTTCCAATAAGTACAAGTAATAGCCATATGAAACAGCAAATCAGAAATAATTCTGGGGTCAACAGTGACGGCTTGTGAACAGGCAAGGTTAAATCTTTGAAATCTGCAACATCCAAAGAAGAGGCAAATAAGGCACAGAGAAAATTACATCCGAATACAAATAAGACGCTGTAGAGAATACTTTTTATTCTAAAACCAATACTTGGCTTTCCATTGTTTAAGCCTTTGCCCAGTTTTTCGTAATAGTCTTTCTTTATATACTGAAGTAAAGCATCATCTAATAGATTTAAAGATTCTTCAAAACTGGCTTTAAAAATTGATTTTTTCATTTCTTAACCATCACCTCTCTCTTACTGTAATCAAGTCTGCTATTTGCGTCCCTCTCCGGTTTAAGCTACTTTTCTATTTTGACTTTTCCCTGTTCATAGCCTGAATACCAACTGCTTTCAGGACTAACATAATCTAGTGGTTCATTATCTGAACCGTCACCCACAAGAAGTAGGGTACCATTGTTGAACAGACAATTATATGTCTCTGAATCTTTAGTGAATTCATCATTTTGGGAGTCATAGTGATAGGTTTGCTCTCCCTCCACATCCTTTAGAGTAATCTGCTCACCGTCTATTTTTATCCAAAAATTTTTTATCAATTGTAGCTGTTTTTGTTGATCGATTTTTAACGATGAGATAGTAAATACCATCATCTGATTTTTCCTCATCAATAGTGGTATTAATAATCCCCAGAAGCATTAGAGCTGGTATAATCAAGAGCAACCATAACCATTTTTTCTTGTTCTTTTTAGGTGTCTCAAGTTCTAGACTTGGCAAATCGACAGTTAGAGGCTCGATTTTCTCTAACCCCTGTTCTAAATTTTTGGTAACTCCTTCACCTTTATTGCCCAACCACTGTCTTGCCATTCGTACAAAGTACAGGCGCTCATCTTCTTGTGCAATCTCTTCAAACAAGTTTTGGGATTGAGTCTTATTTCCTTTTATTAGCTCATTTAAGGCTTTAAAATACTGAAGTTCAAGTCGTTCAAAGGCTTGTGGAGCAGTTGCTTGATTAAAGAAATCATTTGGTTTCCTCTCCACAAGGATATCGTACATAGCAAGAAATTCCCTCTGTTCGACTTCTTTTGCTTTCTCGTCTTTAAAGTTTAGATAATGGAGTGATTTTAAGAGGTCATCTTTGCTGATTATTTTTCCAGAAAGTAAGGATGCTTTCAGGGAAATAAACCATAGAAAATCAAGGTAAGGCTTCCTAATACCTGCAAATTGTAATTCCTCTGCTTGGCTGATGACCGATGGGAAGTCGCCAATCATGTAAGCATAGGTAATAGATGCAATCCTAGCATTGATCTGATTCTTTTTACGACGAGACTTACCATACCGTTGAATCGAATCATACCAGAAATCCAAACCCATCGTTCCTTTAAGGATCTTTTGAGTTTCCCCTACAAGTAAGCTATTTAAGTAATTTTTTAATATAAGGACTAGACCAACGACGCTTACTAAAGCGATCAACTGTATAGTGGAATTTTCTAAAAAGAGCCATCTAAGGAAAAATAACAAAATAATAAGTAATACAGTAGTGATACGTAAAATAAGGGTATATTTTTTCCAAATCCTCTTATAATCCATCAATTTATCTCCTATATTCATTTTTGAAATAGACTTACTTTTCATTATATCTGATTATTTAGCATTCGCAAGTTCACCGATAAGCTGAAAAAGAAAACACCCAAAGGGGTGAATA
>NZ_JAPVYF010000021.1:0-35489 GCF_041431705.1 Streptococcus sp. 27098_8_74 | reverse complement strand
ATTTTGATGGGTGGTTACTACGAACCTAGTCAAATCTTTACTTTATACGGTATTGTGGCTTTAGCTTATTTCGTGGTTAACTTTGCCATCTCTAGCTACTCTCGCTACCTCTCTAAACAATGGGAGCAAGCTAGTGAATAAAACAAAAACTCACCTGCCGGTGGGTTTTTATTTTGCTGGATACTAAAAACGACTCCAACCGGAGTCGTTTGTTTCGTTAATTCACCGTTACTTTCCCTGAATAATAATCTAGGGTAATTCCCTGTTGGACATTTGGAACAAAGACATTGAACTCAAGTGAGCCATCAGCTGACTTGGCTTCAAGATGTGAACCTGATGGAATGAGGTTGTCTCCTTCATAAATAAGGGTAACGCGATAACGAACACGTTTGTTTTTATCCTGAGCTTTTCGTACCAGGCTTTCATAATAGTTTTGGCCTGTAGAACTTTCGCTATTAGCTTGGTTAGCCCAAGCAGTTTGAACGGCAATATTTTCTGGATTTGAAGTCGAGGCATCAAATCCTTTGAGACCACCTACAAGTGCATAGCCCAACAAATGACCTCTATCTACGGCATGGCTATACTCTCCTGAAAGATTGTGAACTTGATGCCATCCCGCAGGTGTCCAAGAGGTTGAGCCATTCCCTGTTTCTTGACGATTTTTGTACTGTCTGGTTGCTTTACTTAATAAGGCATTCGCAACTGTAGGAACCGTTTGTCCTTGAACCGTTTTGACTTGGTTATTGGCATAGGGTTGGCTAGAAACCTTAGCATTTAGATTAGTCTTATTACCATTAACAATATAAGCCCCTGCCCCATTCCATTCAATGGCGTTTCCTAGTTGACTTTTGACGGAGCTAGTCATCACTGACTCAGCAAGCTGCTCTTGTGGCGTAGCCTTTCCATTTGTTGAACCGTTTGATTTGACGGAGTTATTGGATTTTCCCGAGACTAGACTAGCTACCTGCTTGATTGGATTATTAGGCGATAGCGTATTGCTCGTCCCAATGTAACCTAAAACTGCAATCAAGACCGCTATTAGTAACGAGACTAGCTGACGTTTCTGTTTATTTGTTAAAGATGTCTTTCTTTTTGCCATTGTTCTCTTTCTTTTATATGAATGTCATGACTAAAGGAGCGGGATTACTTCCCACTCCCTTTTAATTTCCTGTAAATTTAGCAACAATTGCCTGCCAGGTTTCTGGTTTTAAGATGCTTATAGGATTCTTGCCCTCTCCTAAAACAGCATAGCCAATCATCAATCCGATTGCTAGAAAAGCAAGGCCAATCACACACACACTCAAAACAAGTAATAATTGACGAAAAACATAGCCTTTACCAGTTTCCATACTAAGCCTCACTTACACGTGAAATATTTGCTCCTAGTTTAGCTAGTTTCTCATGGAATTGATAGTAACCACGATCCAAGTGTGTCAACTTACCAACAGTAGTTGTTCCTTCAGCCACCATCCCTGTAAGAATTAGTGCTGCCGAAGCCCGAAGGTCAGTAGACATAACTTGAGCACCTTGAAGTGGCAAACCACCGTGAATCATAGCCGTATCACGAAGGATTTCTGAATGAAGTCCCATACGACGCATTTCTTCTAAGTGTTGGAAGCGATTCTCAAAGACTGTTTCAATCATGGTTGATTCCCCGTTTACCACTGCCATAAGTGCTGTAAATTGAGCTTGCATGTCAGTTGGGAAACCTGGGTGAGGTAGAGTTTTAACGGTTACTGGTTTCAATTGTGAAACATCAGATTTAACACGAATACCGCCGTCTTCTTCCTTAACATAGACACCCATTTCCAATAATTTTGAAATCAAAGGACGGTTATGTTCCCAAATAGCATCTTTGATAAGGACATCCCCAGAAGTCATGGCTGCTGCTACCATAAAGGTACCTGCTTCAATACGGTCCTGAACAACTGCATGTTTAGTACCATGGAGAGCTTTAACACCTTTAATCACGAGTGATTCAGTTCCAGCACCTTTGACATCTGCTCCCATCTCGTTAAGAAGAAGGGCCAAGTCAACGATTTCTGGTTCACGCGCAGCATTTTCAATGGTTGTAACTCCATCAGCCAAAGTGGCTGCCATCATAAGGTTTTGAGTGGCACCGACAGATGGAAAGTCCATATAAATAGTTGCACCTTTTAGTTTTTCTGCTGTCGCAGTGATGTCACCACCAACTTGGGTAATTTTAGCACCCATTGCTTCTAAACCTTTGAGGTGGAGGTCAATCGGACGGCTACCAATCGTACAACCACCAGGCATTGAAACCTTCGCGTGCCCATTGCGGGCAAGAATTGGTCCAAGTACTACGATAGACGCACGCATCTTGCTCACATACTCATATGGCGCCTGATCGAGAATTTCTCCACTAGCATCAACGACAACGGTATTGTTTTCCTCGTCAAAGTCTACAGCAATATCTAAACCACGAACAACATTATTCATCGTGTAAACATCCGACAAGATTGGAACATTAGTTAAGGTTGTTTGACCTTCCGAGGCCAAGATAGTCGCTGCCAACAAGGGGAGGACAGCGTTTTTAGCACCTTCAATGACAACCTCACCACTTAATCGAGTGTTGCCACCCTGCACAATAATTTTATCCATAAGGATTCCTTTCAAGGGTCAATTTCATCTTTTTATATTATATCAAAAGTCTTTTAAATTCACTAATTTAAGATATTGAGCTAGCCATATTCTGTCCAAAAGCTAAAACCGACAGAATAAAGGAACTGATAAGATAGCCTAAGGCAATACTGATAAAGAGCAAAAAGAGTTTCAATTTACCAGTATTTTCAATCGGATTTTTGATGATTTTTGCCCAATCAAAGAGGCTAATCAGCATTTGGTAGCTCAATCCTATAAATACAAGGTGACTCGCCAAAGTGACGAATTGATTAATAATAGTCATGACTCCATTATACCATAGAAAGCTAAGCTAAAACATAAAAAGAGGGTGAGACAGTTCTAAATCTGTAATCATTTAGTGACTGCTTCCACTCCTCTTCTCTTTATTTTTGAAGCTACTAGATTAGGGATACTTTAAAATAATCTAGTGCTTAGCTTACACTCTCTAGGGACTTATAATTTGAGTTATGCAACTTAGTCTTCATAACCGTTAGGGTTAGTCGTTTGCCAACGCCAAGAATCTCTAACCATTTCTTTCAAGGTCTTCTTAGCTTCCCAGCCAAGAACTTCTTTGGCCTTTTCAGGAGAGGCATAGCAAGTAGCAATATCACCAGCACGACGTCCTTGAATACGGTATGGAATAGCAACCTTGTTTTCAGCTTCGAAAGTCTTAACGAGATCCAATACGCTATAACCATGTCCAGTACCCAAGTTGAAAATCTCAGCACCTTTATGACTCAAATTATATTTGACAGCAGCCAAGTGACCTGAGGCCAAGTCAAGGACGTGAATGTAGTCACGCACACCTGTACCATCTGGAGTTGGATAGTCATCCCCAAAGACGTTAAGCTCAGGAAGTTTACCAATAGCTACCTGTGTAATATATGGCATCAAGTTGTTTGGAATACCGTTTGGCAATTCCCCAATCAAACCACTTTCATGAGCACCGATAGGATTGAAATAACGAAGATTTGTGACTGACCATGACGGATCTGAAGCAGCTACGTCTGTAAGAATTTGTTCCATCATCAACTTAGTATAACCGTATGGGTTAATAGCTGACGTTGGCATATCTTCCGTCATTGGAGAAGGATTATTAGTACCGTAAACTGTTGCACTTGAACTGAAGACGATGTTTTTAACATCATATTCTTTCATTTTTTCAAGAAGAGTAATGGTACCACTGATATTGTTTTTATAATATTTCAAAGGTTTTTGAACAGATTCTCCCACTGCCTTGAAGGCCGCGAAGTGAATAACTAACTCAATATCTTCATTTGTAAAAACCTTATCCAAAAAATCAGTATCTAAAATGGAACCTTGATAAAATGGAAATTTTTTACCAGTAATCTTTTCCAAACGTTCAAGAACTGCTGGCGAACTATTTGAAAAGTCGTCAACTAAGACTACATCGAAACCTGCATTAAGGAGTTCAACGGTTGTGTGGCTACCGATATAGCCAGCTCCTCCTGTAATTAAAATAGACATATATTTTTCCTTTCTTACTTGTCAGTGCCTTTTTGATCCTTTTGAATCGTTGCTAATTTAGGCATGACTTCTCCTTCAAAACCTTTCATGGCAAAATGAACCGAAGGCTCTTGTGTCATTGGAGATAGAATTCCTAGCTTCACCTGATAATTCTGATCTTTGGAATAGGCGAAACTTGCCTTAAGTTCAGTTGTTTGATCTGGAAGCAATTCTGACAAACGACAATCAAGTTGTTGGGCTTGAAGAACCTTACCATTAGCATTACACAAGTATAATACCACAGGCCAATCCCCATATAAAGGGGCAACCCCAGAATTTTCCAAATTAAGGGTAATTTCAACCTTGCTCTCTCCTTTGGAAATTGTCAAACCTGATACCCAGAGACGGTAGCCCATGTTCTTCAAGAGTTCCTTATAAGCAGCTTGCCCGTCACCAATATCTTCAGCAACCTTTGGACCCAAGAAGGTCAAATGAGCTGCTTTGGCTTCATCTGTAAGCTCGTCTAAGTTATTACCAAGCAAAGTAGACATAGACTGCGAACTTGTTAATTCACCACCGATTGGTGCTTTCTCCCAGGCCTTAGGCATGGCTTTCAAGGCAGCTTGCTCTTGGGTTTGATCATATGATCCACCATTTTGAATCCAATTTAACCAGGTTTTAGTTGCTGATTTGTCTCCAAAGACATCATTGTAGATTCCAAAATCACCTTCCAAACCTGTATCAAAAGGTCTTCTCATAAGAATCTTTGCTTTAGGAAAGGCTGGTTGAAACGGAGCAATGTAGTCCTTACGAACTTCTTTTCGTGGCAATTGGCGAATGCCCGCATCTGAGTGAACATGCCACTCACCCCAGTGGCCTAGGCCACCAAGCTCGATGTAGGCGATAAAATCATCATTGCCCCAACGCTGTCCCATAGCAGTAACAGCATCTTTATAGTATTTTCTAAGCCGTTTATTTTGGTAATTTGGTGAAAATCCCTTACCGTAGGATGTGCTATAAGCATCCCCAAGGTCAGAAATTTCATTTCCCAACCAGTTAGGGATATCCTTATGACTTGATTTGCCAGGGTAATCTAGCAAGAAACGTAAGACGACCTGCTTGCCTTCTTTCTTCCATCGTTTAAACTGGTTACTTTCTTCAATTGTTTCCCAGTTATAGTGGCCCTTTTTAGGTTCCAATTCTTTCCATGTAATATCAACATAGACTAGGTGAATGTCTTCAGAAACTGTTTTTTCTTCAGCTGAAGGGACATAACCCATGAGCGGATTCCCAAAACTCTTGTCTGAAAGCGTATATTCAAACTTGGTACCTGTGTTTCTGGTATTTAAATACACAAAAATGGCATAAAGACCACTCGTAATGATGATTAGACAGATGACGAGCCAAAGTTTCTTCTTTCGACTACTCCAACTTTTCTTCTCACGTCTTCTAGCCATGGTATTCGCCGTTGTATTGGATCAGCGTAAGGTCTTTGACACCTTCGATAGATTTAATGTTTTCAACGAAGGTAAGGTCGTTATTTTTCACAAAGACTTCAATAGCCATCTCAACACTGTCTTTTCGCATAGTTTCAGACTTGATAAAGTGCTTGATGCGACCAAGTTCTTGAATAACTTTGTCACCTGTGTGCTCACCATCAAAGTGAACCACAGCGATATACACCTTACCAGTCTCTTGCAAGCGGCTAAAGACAATAAGCATCAGTAGGATAACGATAGACGTTACAACGGCTAGGACATACATACCTGCCCCTACCGTAATCCCTGAGGTAATTGCCCAGAAAAGATAGAGCAAGTCCATAGGATCCTTAACTGCAGTACGGTAACGGACGATAGAGAGGGCACCGACCATACCAAGTGAGATAACGATGTTTGAACTGATTGCCAGTGTTACCATTGACGTAAGCAAGGTCATACCGACCAAAGTCATGGCAAAACTGCGTGAATAAATAACGCCTGTAAAGAAATGCTGGTAAACCTTATAGATAAAGGCTCCAATCAACAAGGCAAGTAGCAAGACGATAACAATACGAAACGGTGACTGCGTCGCATAGTTATCAGACTGCAAAATAGATTTTTTTATAAAGTCTTGAACACTCATAAATTCCCCTTTTTATACTAAGTTCTTCCAAACTTAGCACTTTTCCGATTTATATATTCCCATCTTCCCAGTATTCAAAACCATTTAGATACTGAGATTTTTCATAAGCCAATACGTACTTAGAGACAGCCATCATGTCTGCTTTCCCTGGCAAGACACTTTGGACAATCTTTGGCAGATACTCTGTATATTTAACTTCGAAAACCATCTTTTCCGGATCAATGACTGGAATTGTTGGTAAGTCCGGATCAAAAATATCAAAACTTCCAACCGCTACTCTGACATTTTGGTCAAAGGTTAAGCGAACTGTTCCAAAGTCATAAACCCACGGCTCTCGTTCATAATCAACGATGGTCCGTGGACGCATCATGTTACTAACACATTCATAGTAAAATTCCTGACAGAGAGGATAGGGACTTTTCAAGAGAAAGTCATAATCCCCATCAATGATTTTATAAAATTCTTCGACAGTTAGTGGTGCATCCTCTTTCAGAATGTAGGTATCAACCTTTTTCTTACGCTCTAGCTTGATACTATTGGTCCCGAAATTGTAGATACGAATCCGATATTTTTTACGAACCAGAATACCTGCATCTTTTTCAGCATAGGCACTATTCCAATAGTCGTCAAAGTAAAGACTTCGAATGGTATAACCACCATTTGTCGCATGCTTATCCAACTGAATCAAATGTTTGAAACGCTCAGTCAACAGGGCCTTTTCTGGTTCACCAATGACGTATTTCAACTCATGGCGAAAGGGCTTCTCTTTAGTCTTCATAACCATCTACCCCAATTTTTCCATCTTCGAGGACAAAGAAGCTCATGATACCAAATTGTTTAGAGTTATCACTATTGACATAGTAGTCAAAGGCACGTTGTGATTGTCCAGCCTCATTAGTTGCAGTCACACGTACGAAGTATTGTCCCTTAGGCAAGGTATCTGTTTCAGCACTGAGGGTCTTGAGACCAGATTTTTCAAAGACCTTGTCTTTAAATTCATAGTCCTTAGCTAACTCAACTGTGTAAGTCAACTTGCTGTTATTGAAGTCGTAAGAGGCACCCCAACTTAATTTCAATTTGTTATTGGCCACTTCCGGCTTATTGATAAAGAATGGTTGTGGTTTTTCAAGACTTGTTTTGTAAATCTTGTAGTTGTTCTCCAACTCATTTGGCAAATCTGCCAAAATCTTGTCGTAATTATCAGGTGTTGTCTTAGCATGCATTTGGTCAGGCATCTTAGCTAGGTAAGGTTTAATGACTGCTGCGTATTCATTACTCATAGAAGTAATCTTGTCACCAGTAATTGTCTTACGTAGCTCATCCATCTTCTCATCTAGACCCTTGCGGAACTCTTTTGATTTGAGCAAACGTTGGAAAAGTTGGTTACCCCAATAGTTGCTGACACCGACTTCCCAGCTATTGGCTTGGTCGCTGTCCTTACTTACCAAACGACGTTCATTCTTCATCAAGATACTATCGTTATCCCAAGGAATGATGTACCATTTGGTTGAGTTTTGTGGGCTATAGAGATACATGTTACGACTCTGTGTATCATCATTACCAAGCAACATCTGGAAGGCCATCCAATATTGGATATTCTCAGGATCTACATACTTGTCCATGATGGTTTCGATCTTCACCGATGGATCGTTGAGCTTGGTTAGAAAATCAATAAGTTTGGTGTGATCATGGCTACCTTTGATTTCCAAAAGTTTCTCGAATTTATCCTTATCGAATTTAGGATCATCTTCTTTAACAATCGTATCTTCATAGCGGAAGAATTCGAAGAAGTTTGGTTTATAAAGGTTGGCATTTTCATCTAGACCATGATCTTTCAGATAGTTTTTGTTAATCTGTTCGACTTGCGTGTAGAGACCATAATCTTCAAATTTACCTGAAGGATTGTCAGAGGTTTCATCTTTAACGTAGAGGTGAACAAAACTCGTTCTAGCACCCATGAGTTGTGGAATTTCTTCCATTAAATCATAGGACATCTTATTTCTAAAGCGAAGGGCTTCAGTCTGGTGTTTGTTAAGGTTAATCGTACGTTGGCCGTTCCACTCACCCTTGTTCTTTTTAATCTTGATTTTGTAGTTCTTTTGGGCGTTCTTACTTGAACTTTCCCCACGAATCTGAACACTGGCATTTGGCACGTCTTGGTCATAACCTAACTCACCAGAGACAGGACCATCCTCGTTACCTACTTGGAGGAGCCCTGCTACTTGATATCGTTTAACATGCATTTTCTGATAATCTTCAACGGAATATTGGTTGACCTCAGACCATGAGTGATTTTGATTTTCTGTAGCATCTCCACGACGTACAGTCAGGTACATGGTCGTTACCTTCGTATGATCCTTATCATAGAGACTCTTTTTGTCTCTTAAGTGTACATTAGAGATATCAGTGGCCGCTTGTTTATCTACTTTTTTAGTTGTCACACCGTTTTTTGTCTGCTCCTTGGAACCGCATGCTGTAAAACCAAAGACCGTACAGAGCAACAAAACTGCTGCTAAACTCTTTTTCCTATTCATTTCCCCCACCTCTTTTGTATGTTTTCTAAACGCTCAGTCCATTTTTCAAAATAGCCCACGTCATTCTTAGATACCATGGCTTGGCTTCCTAAGAAATGATACTGAAGATCACTTGTGTATTTATCGATTTCCTGACCACTTTCAAGGAAAAGAAGTAAAGAAGAAATCAAGAAGGCGTAACCGAGGAAGGCTGAGTCCAAGAACTGAGAACCAAAACTCAAAACTACTGTCAAAATAGCAAAGTGTTTGGCAAGTTTCTTGGCCCCCTTATAATCTGCAAAATACATCAATAGCAAGATATTTACATTACCAACAGCATAGAGACCATAAGCCAGACATAGCGTTAAAAAGTACCCATGCATTTGATTGTTAAAACCAATTGGTAAATAAGTCAAGGCCACGCTTCCGAAGAACATAATGAAAATTGTCGCTAGCAATTGTTTCCAAAAAACATATTTGAGTTCGTTACTCATGACATCCAGCATTTGAGTTTCAGCTTCCTGGATATCCGAAAGACTTCCCTCTTCATTGTATAGGTTAAAATAACGTCGGAAATGCGGATAGAAGGAAACCTCGACAGACATAACGAAATTAAGTGTTGATACCAAAGTCGTTAAGTAGGCTAGCATGGCTGGCACATCGTAGACTGGAGCTGTACGGAAGAAGCCGTCAAAACTCTTACTAATTGGCCCAAACCAGTTAATAATAATATGAGCAAAGAGGGCCACCAACATGTAAAGTCCAGTCTTGGCAAGATCAGAGAATTGATCAAACCATTTCAAAAACTCAAAGGACATTTTAAGATTAGATGGGAAATAGTCATGGATAAGACGAACCATCCAAAACATCATTCCACCGTATCCCAAACAAACACTTAGGAAGATACCATACTTTTGATGTAGTAAAATACTAAGTAACCCAGAGACAATCGTCACACCAATCGCTAAAAAGAAACCTTTGATAATTTCTTTATAGGATTTAATCGCCGTCAAGTAGGTAATGACATTCCAAACGAGACAAAGCTCACCAAAGAGCAAAACTCCCATAGCCACTTCTGCTAAGCTTCGACTAGCCAAGGCTAGATAGATCGCATAAAGTGGTGTCCCAATCAAAAGCATCAAGGCACTCGACGCATAAAATGAAGGGATGATAGTCTCAAATTTTTTCTCGTAGAGCATGTCCGCAACAAAGCGAGTTACCACCAGAGAAAAGAGACTGGTAATCACGAGTGAAAAGATAATAGCGTAAGTTAAGTTTGAAAGAATATAATCACGCTCATTTTCACTGATTCCCGCGACCATTGTCAGAACAACGACACCAGCTGTAAGTAAAATCCCTAAAAGCATAGGACCGGTATAAACAATTCCAGCATATGCGTAGGCCTTTTGTTTTGAAAAAAGGCTATCCTCGTTGTAAATTTTACGTAATTCAAATCCAATACCGGCCATTAAACAGCCACCTCCTCATATAAGCGTCGATACTGACCGATCATTTGCGGATATTGATATATCGCCTCAACACGCTTACGCGCAATTTCACCCATTTCAAGACGTCTAGCATCATTAATCGCCATCTTCTTCATAGCTTCTGCAAGAGGCCCTGTACAAGTAGGTGGCGCACAAAATCCTGCAATCCCTAGATTGTCATCCTCACGACCTTCTAGCAATTCTCGACAACATCCGACATCTGTCGTCACGCAAGGACGGCTAGCCGCCATTGATTCCAAAACAGAAAGTGGCAAACCTTCAGAAAGACTGGTCAAAAGCGTAAAATCAATTTTCTTCATATATTCTCGAATATTAACACGACCAGTGAATAGGAGACGATCTCCCAAGTCCATCTTATCGGCCAAGCTAAAACACTCATCCGCATATTCTTGGTCATCTATGCCACCCATGATATGCAAACGAACGTTTGGTACTTGCTGAGCTAGTTCGTAGAAAGAATACAACATGGTTTTGATGTCCTTAATTGGAGCCAAACGAACCACGGCTCCGATATCAATCCAACCATCCGGTTCTTTCAAAGGAATTTGAGAAAACGCATCGTAGTCAATCCCGTTTGAAATAACCTGACATTTCTCTGGATCACAACCCATCTCAATCTGAATTTCCTTGGCCTTAGTAAAGAGGCTGGTAATTTTTTCAGCATTTTGATAAATCGCATCAGACAACATATAGAAGAACCTTACCCACTGTTGGCGCATTGTCGGTAAAACCCACTTGGCACGAAGCAATTCTTCCTCACGTTCACGCGTATAAATCCCGTGTTCAGTTAAGAAGAGAGGTTTGTCATAGGTCAAACTGCCCAAAGTTGCAAGAATACCACCATAACCTGTAGAGATTGAGTGGTAAACATCTGCTTCAGGAGGTGGACAAGATAAAATATTTAAAAGTGGAAACAGCATAGAACGGATCGTGTGAAAAACATCTGAAAAAGATAGCTGCGTGTAGCGTTCACTACAGAGATCCTTCAAGACCTGAAAAAAGGCCTCACTACTCAAGAGATCGTTAGGAACGACCTTACCATCCTGTAAAAGTTTAAACAAGACTTTCCAATCAGGTTGTTGACAAAAAACCATATCTTTAAGCGCTTGTTTTTCCTCATCTGTAAACTGATGTGGCTCTATGTCTTCTTCTTTATCTGGCACAACATAGTCCAAAAAGACTTCGTGTACTTCTACGACATTTTCAGGAAGTTCATAAACAAACTTTCCCTTTTGCTCATGTGTTGCCCCCACAACCCAGAGAACAAATTCATGCTCTTTCATTTCTGTAATATATTGATGCATCCAAGTAGAGACACCACCGTGAACATACGGATAGGACCCTTCAAGAATTAAACATATCTTCATCGGCATTTCCCCTATTTTGCCTTATTTTAATGTGATGGTGACTGACTTATTCGTAGCCTCCAATAGGTAAAGATCACCCGTTAAATGCGTAACCTTACCATTTTTTACCTTCTTAACCTCGTTTTGATTTAAACGAACCATAAGGTAAGCATGATCATGAAAATTCTCAAGATCAATTTTTAGAGCGTCTTTGGTATATTTTTGAGAAACTTTCAAAATACCGTAACGCTGAACAGCACCTGCTAATTCTGAACCTGTTAGATTCCTTAGTGAAGGTGACATATTGTGGACCCAACTAACTTCCTTGTCCAAGGCCTTGTACATCTTTGCCCAACCCAATTCTGCACCACGATCGACATCAAGAACGTCATCAGGGTGAAGGAAATGGTTATTGACATAGTGCATATTCATTTCAGAAAAGACCGTCATCTGTGAGAAATCGTCCCAAACCGCACCAGAAACTGTACGTGGCTCTTCAATCATTCCATCAGGCGACACTTCAAACTCTTGCGAATAAGTGAAATCTCCTGGGAAATAGTTACTTGAGATAGCCTTGATTTCTGGGAAATCATTAACGATTACCTCTCGTCCTTCTTTTGAAAGGATATTTGATGGTGGAACGTAAACTGATTTTTGTGCTTTAGGAAAGAGTTGGTTGACAAAACGAATCAACTCAGACAGACTTGCCTTCATAGCAGCCTTATCCTTCCAAGTCTTGTAGCTGGCATACTTTTCACCATAATTAACAGATGAAGGACTCAAAGGTTGGTGGTTGTAACCATGATAACCAAGTTCACCACCATTAGCCAAAAGCGAATTTCCAAAATACTTGAAACGATCTAAATCATTTTGTTGAACAATTTTACCATCTGTCTGAGCCTCATAGTTTTCAATGACCACACCTGTATGAACGATACCATACTTTTCGTGCAGTTTAAGAAGGTCTGGCCACCAAACATTGGTATAAAATTCAGACACAGACATGTCATAGTCACGTTTAACGAAACGACCATCTCCGGCTGGAACAGGTGATGGGAAATCATCTATATAATAGGTAGAACCATTGATTACCGGATAAACTGTCGCTTCAGTTAAAAGACTATAGGAAGCGGCATAAATACCACGGACATTACGCTCATAAATTCCAAGGTTATCAACAACAAACTTCCCTTTGCCGTATGATTTTTCCCAAATCAACGGTGTATGAGAATCATCTGTTGTTTTAGCATGTACCTTAACATCACTTTCAAGTGAGACTTTTCTAGCTGACTCAAAAGGTTCTTCAATTTTATAATTGCGTCCCCCACCAATCATGAAGTCAGGATCCACGTAGATTTCCTTGACCTCATCCATCTCAAAATTGGAATAACTTACGCCGAGATTATGATCAATGGCATCCAGATTACTTTCTTTCCCCATGGTTACTGCAAAAAGTGTTTGACCACCTTTTTCAGTCCAATCCATTAGTGGCTGAACCTGGTCCTCCATTCGAGAAAGGTCAGTGACAAGAAGGACTACTTTTTTATAATCTGAAAGTGAATAGGACTCGTGTTTAGCCACATCGACTAACTTAGCTCCCATACGCATATCTTTTAGAATTTGCTCAAACTGTTTCCAAGCCCTTTGACTCGTCTCGTTTTCACTATCATAAAGAACCAGAGTATCTTTATCTAAATCCTTGACCACTGAAGCCGTAGATGGTACTTTTCCGGTAAGATAGGCTTCCTTACCTTGAGTTGGGTACCATTCCCCCTTCTTTTGAACAAAGAGTCCGATGGCCAAACACAAAATAAGGCCAACCCCTAGCAAGGTTTCTTTGCGGATAACATTCTTTTTACCTAATTTCATGCCATCACCTCTTTTCCTTGCCAGAATTTCAAGAGATCTTGTTTGTCCTTAGAAAGAACAACCTGTTTGCCTTGCATCTCACGAATCATGTTCTTAAATTCATCAAACTGACCAGTTTGATAGTAATATTCCAAATACAAATAATACACATCATCCGCATTTGATTTAATTGAAAGCTGCGTCAAATGCTTTTGAGCCAAATCATACAAACCAAGAGCTAGTTCATTATGGATAACTCTCACTAAGTCTTTAGCAGTCGTTCCGTGACTAAGTTTTTGCAAGAGACGTTCCTCGTACTCCTTACGAAGCAAACCTTCCATTTGTTTACTTAGAAGTTCTTTAGAGAGGTAATCTTCCATAAAATCACAATACTCGGTTAAGAGGTCAAAGTCTGCTTCACCCTTTTCAAAACGTTTCTCAAAGGCACTCAACTTCTCATCGTATTGACTTGAAATTTCAGAAATAAAGGTTGTCGCGTAGTGAACAATTTCACTGTCCTCATTTAAGCGGGCCAAGTAGAGCAAATCCATAAAATGAGATGGATCATTATTAGCCAATCCCATCAATTGCTGACGAGCTTCCTTAGCCTTATTCAAATAGAGAGATTCTTCAAGAGGAACGATGTCTTCTTCAACCAATTCCTTAGGACGTTGAAAATCATCGATATTTCCAAAATCAATGGTCAAATCTTTAATTTTGCCACCAACTGCTGCTTCTTGACCACGACGGTGTCTACCAGGATTTGGCTTAGAAATCATATGAATCAGACCGGCACCAAAGAAAGGTAAAGCAATTGGGAAAATCAAGTAAAAAATGGTTAAATCTGATCTGCCACTAACAATGGCTTTATAGACAAGTGCTATAGATAGGAAGTAACAAACCGTTAAAATACTAGTAATTAGGACTGGAATCATTGTGCAACCCTCCCTTGATGACTAGCTTGTTCAAGAAGTTCTGCCTTTTCAATGAAAGAACGACTCATTTTTGAAAGAACCTCAAGCTCGTTTAACACTTTAGTAGACATAGCTTCAAAAGGAACAGCCTCTACCCAAATGATAAAGGTACCATCTACCTTGGTCCTAATTTCCATGGCATAAGCTGGACGATTCTCAAGCAATGATTTATTAGCCCAGACACGTCCATGACCGAAGGCATCTCCAACTTCTTTAAAATCTGTCAAAGATACTTGCTTCTTATCGTTATCTCCCAAAAGAAGTTCATATTGGAAAGGACCACCACCATAAAGTGAAACAGGAGCATTCAAAATCTCTGAAACCAAATCAATCGTCTGTCTGAGAACCTTCTCAACACTAGCATGATCTAAAGTCACAAAGTAAGAATAGGCTTTTCCAAGACCATCTTGACTTGCTAACAAGGCATTTTTCAGGTCTTTATTTTCATGGAGTAATGTATCGTAGGATTGATTAAGGATAAGATAGTCTTCCTTAACTGTTTCCAACTGTTTATCTAGTTGTAGCTTGTCATCTTTCTTCTTCATTTCCACAAAACCACAAACCACAGCGATAAAGATATAGGCAATAAAGGCAACCCAACGGTCAGTATTATATAGAAGCAGTTGCCAGCTAGTTCCAGACATGATTTGACTGATGGTCAAACCAATAATTGCAAGAACTGCCGAGAACAAGCCATACCCCATGCCCAAAACTGTACTAATCAAGACAACAAAGAGCAAACGTAGGTCGATCAATTGGAACTGTAACTGACCTTGAGTCATATATCGAAAAGCTTCAAAGACTAAGAAGGTCACGACAACAGCAGCAAGTTTCTTATTTCTCTTTTGCTTAACGATATTATCTATGATATTGCGGAACTTAGAAACACGCAGAGACCCTTTTCGCTGTTTTTGATAGTCTTCGTAAATATCTGGCAAGTCACGCACCAAGGCATAACGCATAAACCAAGCAAACCTATCACGCAAATCATGATGCTTTTCAGGATCATTATCATATTTCCTAATTCTTCTTTCCTCTAGGAAATGAACCTGCTTATTAGGGAAATATTTATCCAAAGCTTGCAAGAGCTCCCCAAAAGTCAGTTGGAAAGGATCCGGAATAATAATGCTTTCATAGGTGTCATTCCATCGCTCACATAATTTGTGAAGCAAATCTCCCAAGTCAGATAGACTGATAAAAGTCGCCTGACTTTGTGATGACTCCTTCAACTCCACCTGCTCATGATCATCTAAACGTACAAACAGTTTATAAAGATAATCTTCTTTATTAATGACTGAATAAAGAAAGGGACTATGCAGAACTTTAAGGTTGACCCCAAATTCTCGAGTCCAAGATAATAAGGTATCCTTAGTTGTCGTCTGTAAGCTTCGTTTCCCATCCTCAAGGACAGGACCTGTAATGTAAAGTAAACGTTTGTTTTTTCTATCTTTAAGACACTCTAACAATCTGATGAGATTTTCAATCTCCCCTGAACTTTCATGTCCATAATTGAGATATTCCGAAAAATAGATGATTTGATCATAATCATGAAAATCAAAAACATCTTCTAATTGATTATTCTCATAATGTTTGGTATATACGGTGATTTTATTCTTACGAGAGTTCTTTACACCTGTATGACCAAAAATAAAAACTGCTTGATTAGGAAACGTTTTCAAAATGAAATCGTTTGTTAATCCAGCAGTATTACCAAGTATCAAAATATTCATAAACTTCTCCCCACTTTTAAGAGTGTCCCCTTAACTACACTCTCTACCCATTCTAATCATTAGTCTCAAGTATCTCCCAATAATCTCAAGACCACAATGTAATGCCTTTCTTAAGAAAGCTCTTTGAAAGTTATGACCTCCTCCCCAATGAGTGAGCACGTAACTCTCAACAAAATCTCTTTCGAAGATTCTTAAAGATTTCAAAAATATAAGAAAGAACAAGATCATTCTAAATAAACATTAACGTAAATTAATATTATTAAAGAATAGATTAAATTGACTAACTAAATATCTTGTTATGTTGATTAGCTTCCCCAAGAAATCACAAACTAACCAGATCACTTTAGATTGTCTAACACCTATTAAACCTTATTTAAAGGTATTTCTTCTTACTCTATCAATCTAAAATGACTCTAGTTTTATATTTACATCGTCACTCTTATTATAGCAATTTATTCTTATTTTTCAACTCCTTTCAAAGGTTTTCACCTAAAGAATTTATTTCTAGCAAGTAGTTTTTATCCTTAAATCACTCAATCCATAGGCTTTACAAGTGTTTAAAGTCAGAAAATTCATATTATTTATTTTCAAAACAAAAAAACAGAATTCAAAAAAATTAAATTCTGTTGCTTTGATATTATTAAATTGAAAGTAATATTAGACTTCTTTAAGCTTCTACAGCTGCTTTGAGGGCATCTACCTTGTCCAATTTTTCCCATGGAAGATCGACGTCCGTACGTCCCATGTGACCATAGGCCGCTGTTTGACGATAGATAGGACGTTTAAGATCCAGCATTTGAATGATACCTGCCGGACGCAAGTCAAAGAGATCGCGGACAGCAGCTTCAAGTTTGCTTTCAGCAACTGTAGCCGTTCCGAAGGTATCAACACGGACTGACACAGGGTTAGCAACACCGATAGCATAAGCCAATTGTACTTCTGCTTTCTTAGCAAGACCAGCAGCTACAATGTTTTTGGCAATGTAGCGAGCTGCATATGAAGCTGAGCGGTCAACCTTAGTAGCATCCTTACCAGAAAATGCACCACCACCGTGTCTTGAGTAACCACCATAAGTATCAACAATGATTTTACGACCAGTCAAACCAGAGTCCCCTTGAGGTCCTCCGATAACAAAACGACCTGTTGGGTTGATAAAGAATTTAGTCTCCTCATCCAAGTATTCGGCTGGAATAACTGCCTTAATGACTTTTTCAATGACATCTTGACGAATTTGGTCGTTAGTCGCTTCAGGATCGTGTTGCGTTGAGATAACGACTGTATCAACACGTACTGGTTGGTCATTCTCATCATACTCAACGGTAACCTGAGATTTAGCATCTGGACGAAGATATGAAATCTCACCAGATTTACGCAAATCTGCCAATTTTTTAACCAATTTATGTGAAAGGCTAACTGGAAGTGGCATAAACTCTGGAGTTTCGTCAATAGCAAAACCAAACATCAAACCTTGGTCACCAGCTCCGATAAGATCAAGTGGGTCTTGATCACCAGTTTCACGAACTTCAAGTGCTTCATTGACACCTTGAGCAATATCTGGAGATTGTTCAATCAATGATGGGTGGACCCCAACAGATTCTGCCGCAAAGCCGTACTCTGCATTATTATAACCAATTTCAGCGATAGTATCACGAACCACACGGTTAATGTCCACATAAGCTGTTGTAGAAACTTCACCAAAAACATGGACAGAACCAGTGTAGACAGCTGTTTCTGCTGCAACGTGTGCATCTGGATCCTCTGCTAAAATCGCATCAAGAATGGCATCCGAAATTTGGTCTGCAATTTTATCTGGATGCCCCTCAGATACTGATTCAGACGTGAAAAGTTTACGTTCTGACATATAAAATGTCCCCCTTTTAATATGAAAAATAGTATTAGATAGCACGGATTTAACCGTCTCCTAATAGGTAAAACGCTATACTCCTAATGGAGCTAGACGCCGTTAAAAAGTTACAAAGAACCAACAGCCAACTCTAGGATGACTGTTGCCTTATCGGGACTTAATAACTACCTTCCATTATATCATGTTTTTTCAGTCTAGTCATATAGTTATTTATTATCATGTTTTTTCAGTCTAGTCATATAGTTATTTATTATCAAGCCTTATCAATAATTTATAGTGAGCATTTTACCATCTTTTGTATTATACTTAGGATATGAAAACTTATGAACACGTTTATGACATCTTATCGAAGAGTCCTGACTTTGTAACGGGAGAGAGCTTTGCTAAAAGCCTTGGTGTCTCACGGACAGCCATTTGGAAGGCAATTCAAACACTTCAAGAACAAGGAATTGACATTACCAGTGTCCGCAAGAAAGGCTACTATTTAGAAAAGGGAGATATTCTTCTTCCTCAAGACATCTCTAAGCAACTCAACATTCCAGTCTACTTTAATCCAGATTCTAACTCTACCCAACTAGATGCTAAACATGGCATGGAAAAGAATAATCCGACGCCTGCACTTTACCTGGCATCAAGTCAAAAGGCAGCCAAAGGACGATTTGAACGTCACTTCTTTGCCAGTCCACAAGGTGGTATCTACATGAGTATCCACTTAAAGCCCAACTGTCATTTTGAGGAATTACCTCCTTATACGATGATGGCGGCCGCTGCTATTGTCAAAGCTATCCAGCGTCTAACCGGAATCAATACAGAAATTAAATGGGTTAATGACATTTACCTCAACAACAAAAAAATGGCTGGTATCCTTACCGAAGCCATTAGTTCTATCGAATCTGGTCGCATCACAGATGTCATTATCGGGGTTGGGCTTAACTTCTCAATCACTGATTTTCCTGAAGAGTTAGCTAATAAAGCTACTAGTCTTTTTACTTCTGAAAAACCAAGCATCACTCGAAACCAGCTCATTTCAGAAATTTGGAAACTCTTTTTAACTATTCCTACTAGCGATTTGGTCAAAGTCTATAAAGAAAAGTCCCTCGTTTTAGACAAACAAGTGACCTTTGAACAAGCTGGAAGGACTTATACTGGTATTGCCAAGGAAATTGGCGATAAGGGCCAACTTCTCGTTCTTACTGATGATGGTCAGGAAAAATGGTTGACCGCTGGCGAAGTAAGTCTTACTTCTTGGTAGACTTGTCGGCTGCACGCGCAATGCGTGAAACAACATAGGTTGTCCAAAGACGACGAAACAGTAAATAACCAAAAAAGGCTGTAAAAAAGTAATAGCCGTGCTGTAAACTGTAATTAAAACAAACCGTTTCAAAAATAGTTTCAAGCGTAATAAACAAAATTTGTTGAATCATAAGATTATTATATCAATAGATAGAGCCTAGGACAAGCAGTCTAGGCTCTTTTCATTTTTACACAGATGGACCTGCCAATTATCAGCTTCAGAAATCAAACAAATCCCTTGGAGCACCTCGCTTTTGCATTTCTTGGCTCGGACCTAAAAAGGTCCAATGGACATCCTCGCTTTTGGGTTTCTTGGCTCGGACCTAAAAAGGTCCACTGGACCTTTTTAGTCCTCTATTTCTACTACATCAGAGAGAAACTCGAGTTCTTGAGGGATATACTCTTCACGATCTTCTTTTTCCAATTCTTCTTTGGATTTGAGACTGCGTGCAAATTCTGTGCGGAGTTTTTCAAATTCTGCTTTTGGAACAGCCATAATATTAGGTGAGAAACCGGCAGCTGAACTCATGATATTACCAAACATATCATTGAGATCACTGCGTTTCATGACCTGTTCAGCATTAAAGGCAGCATTAAATGCCAGGATAGCATTTTCCTGATTGGCTAATACAGGCTCAGATCCATTCAAAAGTGCCCTATTTTGTGGGCTAATAGAATCCAAGATTTCAGGCCAAGTTGCCTTTAGGGCATCCAGACACTGGCGTGATTTCTGCGGATTTTCCATGGTTTCACGCATAATCGTGAGAATCTTTTCACGATCCACCTTGTACTGATAAGCAGGTTTGACTTTTCGAGTTGGTGCTACTTCTCCTTGGACTTTGCCCTCTTTAAGAGCTTTACGTAGACCTTCTACCTCGCGACGAAGACTATCTAACTCTTCTTGTAAATTCTCTGGAATTTCTTGTGAAACCTGAGTATGAGTCTCTGACAATTTTATAGTCAGCATTTCCGCATAGATTTTAGGATGTGTTCCAGTTTTAATTTCTGGCAAGGCACTTGTAACCAAGTCAATCAATTGGAAAAGTCGGTCTTGCTCCAGAGAAAGATTCTCCTCAAAAAGGGGACTATGGTGACTGTTCTCTCCGCCCGCTTTGACAATCAAAAGATCACGGAAATACTCCAAGAGATCTGTCGCAAAACGGCTCATAGACTTACCATTATCAAAAAGAGTTTCGAGATTTGATAAAGCTTGCGTAGTCTCTTGATTGCGAACGTTAGCGACAAAACTGTCTAAGGCTGTTAAACCAATAGAACCAGTGATTTCTTCAGCTACAGCTTGACTGACATGATTGTCAGGGGAAAGACTCAGTGCTTGGTCTAAGATTGACAAAGCATCACGCATACCACCTTCCGCACGACGAGCAATAATGGTCAAAGCCTCATCATCAAAGGTTAATCCTTCTTTTTCCAGAATTGAAGCCAAATGCTCTTTAATAGCTCCCTGCTTGATCGATTTAAACTCAAAACGTTGGACACGAGAGAGGATGGTTGCAGGAATCTTATGTAATTCAGTGGTCGCCAGAATAAAAACAACATTTTCAGTTGGTTCTTCCAAAGTCTTCAAAAGAGCATTGAAGGCACCTGTCGAAAGCATGTGCACTTCGTCGATAATATAGACCTTGTAAGTCGCACGACTTGGGGCATAGGTTGACTTATCACGAATCTCACGAATCTCATCAACACCGTTGTTTGAAGCGGCATCAATTTCAATCACATCTTCGAGACTTCCGTTTGTAATATCACGACAAATATCGCAGTGATTACAAGGCTCACCATCAACTTGATTAGGACAGTTCATAGCCTTGGCAAAGATTTTCGCCGCACTGGTTTTACCGGTACCACGTGGCCCAGAAAAGAGATAGGCATGGCTGATTTTCCCTGACTCTACCGCCTGTCTGAGCGTGGTTGAAATCACTTTTTGACCAACCATTTCACCAAAGGTCTGACTACGGTATTTACGATATAAGGCTTGATACATTAGTTTACCTCAAACATTCCAAATGTAAGCTCGGTTTTCTCAAGTAAAATTTTGACAAATGCTTCAAGATAATCTTGATCTACGTCGTTATAGTCTCCTACTTGGTGAGAATCCAAATCGAGAACACCAACTAATTTGCCATCTTTTACCATTGGTACAACAATTTCACTTCGAGCAGCGGAATCACAAGCGATGTAATTGGCGTGTTTGGTGACGTCTTCGACAATTAAGGTTCTATTTTCTGCTGCAGACTGGCCACAAACACCCTTACCTAGGGCAATTCGAACACAAGAAACATTACCTTGGAAAGGACCAAGGATTAACTCATTCTTGACATTATCCATCAGGTAGAAGCCTGTGAACACAGAATTCGGCAGGGTTGTATTCAAGAGAGCTGAGGCATTAGAAAAGTTGGCCAAAGCATTGTCTTCATTGGCAAAAAGCACCTTAGCCTGTGCTAGCATTAATTCATAGGCTGATTTTTTTTCTTCGTTAGTCATAACTACCATTATAGCAAAGATTGGTTCTTAAAACTAAGATTGACCTACCTTTTCTCCTTCCCTTTTATTTAAAAATAATTCAAGATCTTGAACGACATTTTCAGGATATTCTGAACTAGAAATCTGATAAAACTTAACAGTCATTCGATTTCTGAACCAGGTTAATTGCCGTTTAGCAAATCGACGTGTATTTTGCTTGAGTTTTTCCAAGGCTTCGTCCAAGGTTTGGTTCCCAGCAAAATAAGGAAACAACTCCTTGTAGCCTATACCACGAGCTGACTGGGCATCAGGATAATTATCGTACAGCCACTTGGCCTCTTCCAAGAGACCATGTTCAACCATCTTGTCTACTCGTGTATTGATGCGGTCATAAATCAAGGAACGTTCATCATCTAATCCGATAAGAAAGGGATCATAAGTCGTCTCAGTATTTTCAAGATTCTCCGAAAAACGATGAAGTTCAAGTGCTCTAATAGCACGACGACGGTTAATCTCTTTAATCTCAATACCTAAGCGATAAATCTTTTCAAAAAGTTCCTGATCAGATAATTGCTCTAATTCCGTGCGATAGGCTAAGACCTGCTCCTGATCTACCTGTCCCCCTAGGTGATACCCTTCTAGGAGACTTTGTAAATAGAGACCTGTTCCTCCTACAATAATAGGCAACTTACCACGACTAACAATATCAGTAATGGCAGCCTCTGCCTCTGTCACAAAATCATAGGCTGAATAGGACTCGTCAACATCGCGAACATCAATCAGATGATGCACTGCTGCTGCCTGCTCTTCAGGAGTGGCCTTGGCGGTTCCTATATTCAATTGTCGGTAAACCTGCTGACTATCTCCTGAAATAATTTCGCCATTAAAACGCTTGGCCAATTCAATTCCAAGCGCTGTTTTTCCCACAGCAGTAGGACCAGCTACTACAATAAGTTTGGTTTTCATAATGTTTTCACTTGCTATTCTAGATATTTTTTTAGATAATATAAGCATATTATAACATATACGGAGGATAGTCTCATGGCTAAAAAACATTCATTCGCTAAAGGTGTCGCTACTGGCGTTATCGGAACTGCTGCTACTGTAGCAGGTGCTGTCTTCGCAGTTAAGAAAACCATTATCGAACCAGAAGAAAAGAAATTGGCTTTCATCGAAGAAAACCGTAAAAAAGCAGCTCGCCGTCGTGTAAGTCGCTAATAATGAGAACCAGGGAAACCTGGTTTTTTACTGTTATTTTTACTCTTCATCTATGACTAGGAACGGAGCCAAATTTGAAAAGAAAAAAATATAATATCATCACCTTCTCTTTGCTAGCTTTCTTCTTTCTCTTCGGTTTTTTATCAAAACATTTAAAAGAACCTGTAAAGCCAGCAGCAAAAACGCATCACATCTCTCACAGCCTTTCATCAAAAAGTAGCTCATCTCATAAAAAAGAGAATACTAAATCTTCAACTGCTACTTCGACGGAAAATCATAAGAAGGATGCTAAAGACGAAAATAAGAACCAAGCATCTCCTTCTGCTCAAGAAGCAAATCAAAAACAAAACAACCAAACACCTCATCAAGATGGAAATCAAGAAAAGTCCAAGCCTGCTGAAGGCGGACGAGGTTGGGGCGGACCAGAAGATGGCTCCTATGCCACTAACGGAGGAGGCGGTGGAGGTCACGATGCAGCCTTCGCCGCAGGTGCTGGTGGAGGAAGCAATCACTCAAGCTCAACTGATCAGAGCAATGAGTGGGTTAACGACGTTGATAACAATCCTTACGAGTACCCACAAGCTTCATCAAGCACAGATACAACTGCCAATTCCAATTAATGAGATAACAGAATACTTAACATCACTAGTATTCTATCCGAAACCCTAGTTAGGACTAATCCTGACTAGGGTTTTTGCATATCAAAAAAACACCTATAATTCAATAGGCGTCAAATACATTTGGTTTAAATTTGGGGCAGAATAGCTTAAAACCGCATGGTTAAAGGCTTAAAAATGTCCCCTGCCGGAATCGAACCAGCAACGACTCCTTAGGAGGGAGTTGTTATATCCATTTAACTAAGAGGACTTATGAAAAAATCTGCCACGAGGACAGATTTTTTATGTGAAATCTGTAAATTATTTACGGATTTCTTTGATACGTGCAGCCTTACCTTGCAAAGCACGCAAGTAGTAAAGTTTAGCACGGCGGACTTTACCGTAGCGTACAACTTCAATCTTTTCAACACGTGGAGTGTGGATTGGGAAAGTACGTTCTACACCGATACCGCTTGAAATTTTACGAACTGTGTACATTTCTGAGATCCCTTGACCTTTGCGTGAAATAACTACACCTTCAAAGATCTGGATACGTTCACGAGTTCCTTCGACAACTTTTGCGTGAACGCGAACAGTGTCACCAGGACGGAATGATGGGATGTCAGTACGAAGTTGACCTTCTGTCAAACTTTGGATCAATGGATTCATTTTTATATACTCCTATCTTACTAATCTTAAGAGCAACCTCTGTGTCTCAGCGGATTAGCCGTTATTTTTGTGTGTCCATTACACACTCTTAGTATTCTATCAAAAAATTATCAGGATGTCTAGTATCTTATTGCATTTCTAACATTTTTTGTTGTCCATAAATGCTCGTCTTATGATTAATGAGATAAGCAAAAGCCATGACAATCGCATAAGGGAGTGCATTAGCGGGACCAAAGACTTCAACGCCAATGAAAATAGGTGCTAAAAGGGTATTGGTACTGCTACCAAAGACAGACAGATAACCAAGACCCGCTACAAGTGGAATTGGAAGTCCTAGAACTGGTGCTAGAACAGCACCAAGACTTGCTCCGATTGCAAACAAAGGAGTTACTTCTCCTCCTTGGAAACCAAGAGATAGGGTAAAGACGGTCAAGAGCAATTTCAAGAGCCAATCCAATGGATAAATGGTCCCACCACCAACACTTAAAGCAATCAAATTCGTTCCAAGACCTGTATAGCGTCCCTTCCACAAAATCAAAAGAAGACAGGTTAAGACGACACTTCCTAAGAGAACACGATAATAAGGATTTGGGAGCAGACTTGCTACTTTCTTTTTAGCTATTGACAAGAGAAAAGCAAAGAGATTTCCTGCTAGACCAAAGGCCAGACCTAAAAGAGCTAACTTAATAAACGTCCCAAGGTCAATAGTTAAACTTTCAGATACAAAGTGGCTAAATTTTTCAAGACCTAAGAGATGGCTTGTCGTACTCGCCACAAAAGATGCAATAAGAGTCGGTACCAATATTGGCAGACTTAACTGTCCTAGGGTCAAGACCTCAAGCGCAAAGAAGGTCGCAGCAATTGGTGTTTGGAAGAGTCCTCCAAAACCAGCTGCCATACCCATGGTCAAGAAAATACGTGAAGCATTCGGGAACTTAAAATAGCGACTAAAAGCATGAGAAACTGTGGCCCCCAGTTGTACAGCAACTCCCTCACGACCTGCAGAACCCCCGAAAAGGTGGGTCAGCCATGTGGTTACAGTCACAAGTGGAATTAACCTTAGGGGGATTTGATCCTCCTCATTATGTCCAACCTTGAAAATCAAGCCCATTCCCTGTGCTGCCTTACCCGCAAACTTTTGGTAAAGGTAAACTATCAAAAGTCCAGCCAAAGGAAGTGCTGGTACCAGATAAAAGAGATGGTGGTCACGAAATTCCGAGAGTCCTATCAGCACGCGCCCAAAAATAGCATCAATCAGCCCAACAAGCACACCTAACAAGATTGCATAAAGACTTAACATTACTAAATGTAAGTAAGAAAGACCTTGACTATCACTTAATTGTTTTACTTTCATCCTAGTTACCTACTTTTCTTCTAGCTTACTTGCTTGATAAGTACGTGAATGCTTCATAATATCCGCAAAACTAGCGACGATAGCTTCTTTATATTCAGGATTAACGACACTAGCGCCTACTTTGTCTAGCAAGGTTTGCTCTCGTTCGGGATCATAAATCGCCTTTCCAGTGCGTTGTTTATAAGCACTTACTCGAGTTACCAATTTCATACGTTCTTCCAACAAAGCCACAATCTCATTATCAACGGTATCAATCTGTTGGCGAATCTCATTTAAGTTCATACTGACCTCCTTTTTTTCTCTCCATTATAACAAAAATGACCTGAGGACAAAAGAGCCTCAAGCCATTGAATTGCTTATAAAAAGAGTTTTCTTACCTGACTGATATTACTTTCATTAACAACTAGATACAGGGTTGCTCCTGCTTTTAGACGTGTGTCTCCATGAACAACTTCAGACTGGTCTTGAAAAATCTGAGTGGAAATCAAAACTCCATCAGGTAAGGTTAAATCCTTAACCAATCGACCAGCTAGACTCTCTGTAACCGGTAAGTCAATCATCGTCGGTATATTATCAACTTGCTTTGGTTCGTGAGCTATTAGATTGTGAAGCATGGCTTCATAGACAGGTTCTCCTCCCATGAAATCCATAACTAGATAGGCAATCAGGGTCACGACTCCAATTGTCATTAATTGGTGAAGGTCACCCACCATCTCAGTCACTAAAATCATAGCAGTCAGCGGTGCCTTAGATACAGCACCGAAATATCCAGCCATACCAAGAATGATAAAAATAGGGAACTGAGTTACCTGTAAGAATCCTAGATTTTCAAAAGCTGCTGCAAAAACGCTACCAGAAAGAGCACCTAGAGTCAAAATCGGCAAGAAAATCCCACCAGGAAATCCTGAACCAAAGGACAACATACTCCAAACAAAGCGAATAGCCAAATAGAGGATAGCCACAGTTAGAGCAAGGTGTAAACCATTTAGGGCAAGAATCAATTCATTCCCACCACCTAAAAGGTGTGGGAAATAGAGACCAATAGGAATGATAAACAGAACTGCCAAAAGGCCATGAAAATGAGATGGCAAGTGGAAGATTTTCCCTAACCCTTGGTAGACCTTACCAATACGTAAGACAACCCACTCATAACCGTATCCAAGCACACCTAGAAAAATCCCCAAAATAATAAGAATCCAATAATCCTTCAAAGGAAACACGGGTAATTTTTCTGTCATAGCAAGGACTGGTACCTGACCAAAGATACGTAAGGAAACAGCATTGGCCACTAAAGATGCCGTTAATGCTGTCACCCAAACATGACGAGAGAAATGATGATAGACTTCTTCGACGACAAACAAAAGACCAGCAATCGGGGCATTGAAGGCAGCTGATAACCCTGCTGCTGCTCCAGCAGCAATCAAGACACGCTTCTCACGTGCAGAGAGCTTAAGTCCCTTGGCTAATCCCTTAGCAGTCATGGCACCTAGTTGAATACTAGGTCCCTCACGTCCCAACATCAGTCCCATTGAAATCCCAAGGACACCACCTAGGAATTTACGCCATAATACTGACCACCAGGACGGATGTAAGAGCCCCATCAGTTCCCCTTCAACATGGGGAATACCTGATCCCTTGATGTCTTTTTCCTGCTTAATAAGGTAACCAATAAAAAGGGCAATCAAGAGATTAACAAGTACAATTCCCAGAATCAGAAGTGGATTATGAAGGGCGTCTTCGTAAATAGCTACAGAAAATGCGGCTCCTTTGGCAATTAACCAACGAAAAAGACTGACTACTGCTCCTGCTGTCACCCCCACTAAGAGCCCTCGCCAAACGGACCAAAGGAGATGTTGAGATTGCGTCCTAAAATCTCTTTCTATTTCATTCATAAAAACTCCATTTTTGACTACAATAAAAGCAGACTTTACTCTGCTTTTTTCTTATGCTAATGCTTCTGAAACTTTTTCAGCGAAAGCTTCAAGGTTTTCGATATCTTCATCTTCAGCAGAAAGGTCAACCTTGACGCTATCAGCACCCTTAGTCGCCCCTGTGAATGTGAATTGATTTTCAAACTCATCCACTGAATGACAGAAATAATCGTAGAAGGTATCTCCTGAACCTACAACACCAAAGATTTTACCTGACAAGTCGAGGTCAGCCAAATCTTCGTAAAAGTCAACGATTTCATCTGGCAACTCACCATCACCATAAGTGTAAGTCGCTACGATACAGATGTCCGCATCTTCAAAATCAGCGGCATCAACCGTTGTACACTCGTCTACATCTACAGTGTGACCCAATTCTTCCAATTTTTTGGCAACGATATCTGCGATTTCTTCCGTGTTACCGGTCATACTGGCATAAACGATTTTTGCTAAAGCCATAATGTCCTCCAAAATAATAAATTAGCTATATTATATCATATTTCTTCAGAAAATAAATGACCTAATAACTCAAAAAACTGCCCTGATTGGCAGTTTTAAATTGACATTGATTCTTCTTTTTAGACTTTTCTTAGGTGAGTGCGGACGCTAGCGACTTCCTTCGGAATTCCATAGCTAAGTTTTGAGCCTAGTGTCTCAAAACTTCCGAGTGCCTAAAGCTTTTAAACTTTAGGCACTTTTCTCACAACGAAAAGTCTTGTCTACAGCTCGTTCTGAAATTATTAAAGGAACTATCTCATTTCATCTACAGAAAATAGTCTATGTTTTGATAGCCAAGTCACTTGTTAGAGGAAACTAAAACTGCCCATCAGGACAGTTTTAGATTTTGTAAAAGTTCAAAATGTCGATAGACTAGCCATAAGCCAACACCAACTAACAGAATGATAATCACTGCTCTCATGAGACCTCTAAGAAAAGTCAAGAGCCAAGTGAGAAGCATAGAGGTGATTAGCCAACTCCATCCAGAAGCACTGTAAAGGGTTTGAATACTCTCTATGGAATGACTTGTCAGCGTTTTTACCCAAGTGGGAATATAAATCCAAATGCCATCACCTGATAAGCCCAAACGATTGGCAATCATGGTTCCTGTTGTTTGCAACCAAGTAAAGACCCCAGCATTGAAAAGAAAAAGGAAGGTTTGCATGGGGTAACGTCTAGCAAGTCGTTTCAAATAGCGCATGACACCCCTCCTTAATTTGCATAGAGAGCATGGACCGTATCAATATCCACCTGTTGAATTCCGTAATAAGATCCTGCTGATTGCATAACGGATGTCTTAGAGTCATCATGGTCTAAGCCAATGGCATGTCCCAATTCGTGTTCAGCCGTATTCACAATACGCTTGTGAGTATAACCAAAATCACTATTCAAGAGGAAATAACGGTTCAACTTCACATCTACATGAGTGATGCGATTGGTCAAAACATTGGTTTGAGTGTCTGCTAAACCTGCTGCCTGTGAATTCGCATCAGAGTAGTCTGTCGCAACAATGTCAGCTGTTGAGGCATCATCAGTTAAAGTAAAGATGAAAGCACCCGTGTTATTCCAGTTAGTAATAGCTTCCTTATAAGCTGCTACCAAGGTTTCATCTGTAGATTGTATATAGATGCTAGCAGTATTTTGCGCCCATCTAGCTCCATTAGACTCTGGAATGGTATCAGTCGTTGATAGGTTAGAGACAACTTTCTCAACGTCACTAGTACTGGTACCACTAAAACCTAGCTCTACTTGATGAAAGGCTTGGTTAATGTTTGTGGCTAAGGTACTTGAAGAATTATTAGCATAGTAGACGAGTCCATAACCAATGAGGGCCAGGACTAGGGCAAGTTTAAATATAGCCCAAATAAGATTCCAAATAAATTGTAAAAGAAGTTTGGGAATATAGAAGATTACTCTGAATAATTTTTTCATTATTGAGCCTCCTTTTCGAAACTTCCCCTAGTATATCAAGCTCTAATAGTTCTGACAAGTAAAAAATATCACTTTAAGCTTTTATCATCTCTTTGATAAGATGTTACAAACTTGACCTATTAAGACAAACGTTCTTCTTTAACGTAATCAATAGGTAACCATTCTAAGTAGGCTTCTAGTTGTTTTTCCCAATAATACCACTCATGTCTTCCATGATCTGTACGGTAGTCAATGTCTAAACCAAGGGCCTTCAAATCAGCAACTGCCTTATCTTGAGAATCAAAAAGGAAATCCTCAAGGCCACACCAGGCAAAGAATTTGGTTTTCTTGTCATGTTGTTTGGCTAGGTTAACTAGTTTGTGCTGCTCAATGTCTTTTCCTTCTAAATCTCCAAAGACACCTTGCCAGTATTCCTTAGACTCACTCGTTTCATCAGTAATCATCTCCACTGATAATCCAAGGGCACCAGAGAAGGAACCCGCACAAGCAAAGTTATTTGTCGTTAAGGCGAGTTTGAAAGACCCATAGCCACCCATAGAAAGTCCAGCGATAAAAGTCTTTTCACGCTTCTTAGTCATACTTGGGAAGAAACGTTGCATGACTTGAGGAAGCTCCTTGGCAATGGCATCGTAATACTTAACACCGTATTTGGTATTTGTATACCATCCATTTTCAGAGTTAGGCATAATAACGATAAGATTAGTCTTACGAAGGAGACGCTGAATATTGGTACGAAAGGCCCAAGAATTATGATTGCCCCCCATGCCATGAAGGAGATAGAGAACCGGAATGTCCGTATCACTTTCCGTTTCAGCAATCTGGTCGCGGTCTGGATAAATGACATCTACTTGACGGTACTGTCCTAGAACATCTGAAGAGTATTCAATTTGAAAAAAAGCCATTGTATTTTCCTTTCTAAATGTCAGAAAAGCTGGGGTATCCCAGCTTCTGCTTTAAGAAGAAAATCTTGTTGAGATTTACCTCTATTTCGATGAATGCAAGCAAGACGCTCACACCCTTATTGTAACATCAATGATTAACGTACTTCCATGACTACCGGAAGAATCGCTGGGCGACGTTTAGTTTGGTCAAAGAGGAACTTAGCTACATCGTCTCGGACAGCTCCTTTAAGTTCACCCCAATCGAAGCTGTCTCCTGCCAAGTAATTTTCAACGGTAGCATTGACAATGTCAGCAGCCTCACGGAGAATGTCACGGCTCTTCTTAACATAGACGAACCCACGTGTATTCACACGCGCTTTAGAGACAATCTTACGTTCCTTCTTGTTCACAGTGATAGCTACGATAAAGATACCATCTTCAGACAAGACCTTGCGGTCACGAAGGACGATATTACCTACATCACCAATAGCATTACCGTCAATCATAACATCACCGGCTGGAACAGCTCCTTCATGAAGGAAACCTTGGTCCTCTGATAGATGCATGATGTCACCGCGTTTAACGATATAAATATTTTCTGGAAGAATACCAACTTCCAAGGCTAACTCTGCATGGGCTTGAAGGTCACGGTACTCACCTTGGATAGGGAAGAGATACTGTGGACGAAGGAGGTTAATCATCAATTGAAGTTCACGAGCATTGGCATGTCCAGATACACGAAGGCTCTGCGTAATCATCTTAACAGTTCCACCAGCCTTATAGATAGCGTTGTTGACACGTGCCACTACAGCTTCTTTAGCAATGCTTGGAGTTGTTACGATATAAACCAGATCTCCATCCTTAATTTGAACGTAACGGTGACGACCAACAGCCATCTTTTGGAGACCATCGATTGGTTCACCCATACGACCATTTTCAAGGATAATCAACTCGTGGTCTTCAAACTTGTTCATGTCTTTTGGTTTGACAATAAGTTTTTCATGCTCTACAGTCAATTTTTTGAGGCGGATGGCTGTGCGGACAATATTTTCAACGTCAAAACCAGTAAGAACAACGCGACGTCCGTGATCAGCAGCTGAATCGAAGACTTGTTGAATACGTACCAAGTTTGAGGCAACTGCAGCAACAATAACACGTCCTTCTGCATCGGCAATGACTTGGTCAATTTCTTGACCAACTTCTGCTTCCGAAGCTGTTTGTTCAGTACTTGTCGCATTTGCTGAGTCTGACAAGAGGGCCAAGACACCTTCACGTCCAATTTCAGCCAAACGACCTAAATCAGTTTTGTAGTAAGGACGGGCAGCTTGGTCAAATTTGAAGTCACCAGTATAGACAATATTACCTTGGTCAGTTCCAAGAACAATCCCCATTGATTCTGGAATAGAGTGCGTTGTTTTGAAGAATGAAACTTCAGCATTCTCAAATTCAATTTCAGTTTCTGCGTCAATAACATGGAAATTATTGAATTTCTTAACGCCAGCATTCTTCACAAAAAGCTTAGCCAACTCAATTGTAAGTGATGATCCAAAAACTGGTGCTTTGACTTCTTGCAAGATATAAGGTAAGGCACCAATGGCATCAGCATGTCCGTGAGTCAAGAAAATCCCTTGGATACGATCTCTATTTTCAATCAAGTAATCTAAGTTAGGAATGACAAAGTCAACACCTAGTTGTTCATTTTCAGGATACTTTAGACCAGCATCCAAGATAAAGATAGAGTCGTTAATCTCAACAATATAGAGGTTCTTAGCATTTTCACGTACTCCACCTAGGGCAATAATTTTAATATCGCTCATGCTTGTTTTTCTCCTTTTTAGTTTGACTCTCTTCTAGAGCCTATTTTTACAGACGGTCCAAGAAGCTGAACGTTCGTGCGAACAGCCTCCTTGTCGATTTACAGGCCACAACAAAAAGTTGCATACTCTTTAAGTATACAACTTTTTAGCTTATTTTACAATTTAGAGTCAGACGAGAGTTACTCAAACATAGCGTAATAGTCTGTGATATCTAATTGACCTTTTTCTTCCTTGGTAAGGTCTTTAATGATTTGACCATCCTTCATAACGATAAGACGATTTCCGTATTTAAGGGCATCTTCCATATGGTGAGTAATCATCAAGGCTGTCAAGTGGTCGCCCGTCACAAACTCATCGGTCAACTCCATGAGAGCCACACTTGTCTTAGGATCCAAGGCTGCGGTATGTTCGTCTAAGAGCAAGAGCTCAGGACGTTTAAGTGTCGCCATCAAAAGACTGAGTGCTTGACGCTGACCACCTGAAAGGAGACCTGCTGGTGTATCTAAGTGTTTTTCTAAACCATTACTGATACGTTCAATCAGACCTTGAAATTCCTCTGTGTAGAGATGAATTTGGCGTGATTTAAGACCTCGTTTTTCGCCACGGTATTTGGCAATCAAAAGATTTTCTGCAACCGTCATACGAGGTGCTGTTCCCATTTTAGGATCTTGGAAGACCCGTGAGAGGTACTTGGCACGTTTCTCAGCAGGCAGAGCCGTAACATCCTCACCCATGATAAAAACATGACCACTGGTCAACATGAGGGTCCCTGCAATGACATTGAAGAGGGTTGATTTTCCAGCACCATTTCCACCAAGAATGGTAATAAAATCACCTTCTCTAATGGTAAGATTGACATGGTCCAGGATGGTTTTTTCGGTATCAAAACCATTATTAACCTTAACAGTCGCATCTTTAAGTTCTACAATAGCTGTCATCGTGATAAGGTCACCCCCTTAAAGAATTTTCGGCGTAGGACAGGCGAGATCAAGCAAATGGCCAGAACAATCGCACTAAAGAGTTTGAGGTAGTTCGTGTTAAAGCCAAGAGCGATAACTGCTGTCAAAAGGAACTGATAGAGGATTGAACCAATACAGATGGCAATCAAACGTTCCAACAGAGTCAAGTTAGTCGCATAGAGGACCTCACCAATGATGATGCTGGCAAGACCAATGACGATAACACCAATACCTTTAGAAACATCGGCATAACCGTCCTGTTGGCTAATCAAGGCTCCTGAGAGGGCAATGATACCGTTTGAGATAACAAGACCCATCACTTCCATATTGTCTGTGTTGATACCAAAAGATTTGGCCATGTCTCTATTATCACCTGTGGCAATATATGCTTGTCCTAGGCGCGTGTTAAGAAAGGCAATCAAGGCAGTGATAACAATGGTTACAGCAATGAGACCAACAATCAAGAGGTTGTAGTCCTTGCTGAAAGGAAGTAAATCTTGAATAGTCTTAATATCAAGAAGTCCTAGGTTGGCCCTTCCCATAATCATAAGCATGACTGAGTTAAGAGAAGTCATGACCAAAATCCCTGCCAAAATAGTAGGAATTTCTCCCTTAGTATAGAGGAGACCAGTCACAAGTCCAGCACCACAGCCGGCCAAAACAGCAACCAAGGTTGCTAAAATTGGGTTCCAACCAAAGTTCATAAGAGTTACTGCTACTGCCCCACCAAGAGGAAAGGAACCTTCTGTTGTCAAATCAGGAAAATCCAAAATACGGAAAGTCATGTAAATCCCAAGACCTAGGATTCCGTATAGAAGCCCCTGATAAATAGATGAAATAATCATAAGTCCTCCTTATTTATCAGCTTTAACAGCGATGTCTGACTGTTTAAGCACATCGTCAGGGATGGTGATGTTGAGGTCTTGAGCAACTTTAAGGTTGAGCGTTGGAGTACCATCATCAATAACATCAACTGGGACATCCTTAACTTTCTTACCTTTAAGAACCTTAACAGCACTACGAGCTGTGGCTTTTCCAAGTTCATATTGGCTTTGAGCAACTGAGGCCAAACCGCCCTCTTTCACCATAGTATCGACAGTCGTATAAACTGGAATCTTAGCTTGGTTGGCTGATGAGATTACTGTTGAAAAGGCTGAGGCAATAGTATTATCTTGAGGCGTCCAGATAGCATCTACCTTACCAGTCATGACTGACATAGTTGTATTGATTTCATTGGTTGATGGTACGGCATACTCGACCACATTTAGCCCATCTTTTTCAGCAAATTTCTTAAAGCTTTCAACCTGTGATTTGGAATTATCCTCGCTTGAAGCGTAGAGAATACCAATTGTCTTAGCATTTGGTGTCAATGATTTGACCAATTCCACTGTCTGCTTAATCGGCACTTGGTTAGAGGTACCAGTGACATTGCCTTCTGGATGCTTGAGGTCCTTAACCAATTTGGCCCCAACAGGGTCTGAGATAGCTCCCATAATGACTGGAATGTTCTTGGTAGCTGCCGCTAGTCCTTGTGCTGCTGGCGTTGCAATACCGATAACGACATCATTCTTGTCATTGACCAATTGTTTAGACATGGTTTGAATTTTAGACTGGTCTCCTTCGGCATTTAGGAGGGTGATTTTAACCTTGTCTCCCTTATAACCAGCTTCCTTAAGACCATCCTCAATTCCCTTCTCGATTTGATCCAGGGCATCGTGAGTCACGAACTGGAGGATTCCTACTTTGACGACCTTATTAGCATCTTGGTGCTCTTTTTTGAAAAGATCTGTACCAATAGAACCGAGCGTCAAGATAGCTAAGAAAACCAAAGTCCAAATTAAACGCTTGTTTTTCATATGTGTCTCCTTCTATAAATTCTTCCTTTCTATTGTAAGTCATTTTCAGTCAATTAGCAATATTCTTAATTTATAAAAATTACCTTTCTCAAAGAAAAAGAATCAGAACACGATTTCTGATTCTTTTTCCTATTATTACTGATATTGTGCCAAGTCTAGCTTCATAATATAAAAGTAAAGGTCGCCATATTGTCCTTTGTAGCCAATATCATGTCCGTTTATCGTCACCTTAGTGACTGGCGTTGAATCCGGTAAGGCAATCCAACAAGCTTGCTGTGCTCTGACAAATTCATTGTAATCTTCAAAAGAAGTGTGTTTTTCTTGCTTTGCAGTATTTAAATAAGTTACTTCAATCATCGAGGGACCTCCTTTTAATCCTTTAATTAAATTCTAGATTACGCTTCCTAGAGAGTAAAGTCAATCATGACGTCTTAAAAAAACTAGCAGGCTAGTCCATACAAATAGACCCCATGGCAAATGCCATGAGGTCTATTTTA
>NZ_JAPVYF010000020.1:0-39070 GCF_041431705.1 Streptococcus sp. 27098_8_74 | reverse complement strand
GTAGGGGATTTTCTTTATTCTTGGCGTTTTAACCCTTTTCAACTGGGCTTAAACGTAGTATAATAGATTCACTAAACTAAATTGATAGAAAATTCCGAAAGAGGTTTTACTATGGGATACACAGTTGCTGTTGTCGGTGCTACAGGTGCCGTTGGTGCTCAAATGATCAAAATGTTGGAAGAATCAACACTTCCAATCGATAAAATTCGCTACCTTGCGTCTGCACGTTCTGCAGGGAAAGTTTTGCAATTTAAAGGACAAGATGTGACCATCGAAGAAACGACTGAAGACGCATTTGAAGGTGTAGATATTGCACTTTTCTCAGCTGGTGGATCTACCTCTGCTAAATATGCACCATACGCCGTTAAAGCAGGTGCAGTAGTCGTTGATAATACATCATACTTCCGTCAAAACCCAGATGTACCATTGGTTGTACCTGAGGTCAATGCACATGCGCTTGATGCTCACAACGGTATTATCGCTTGCCCTAACTGTTCAACGATTCAAATGATGGTTGCTCTTGAGCCAGTTCGTCAAAAATGGGGCTTGGACCGTATCATCGTGTCAACTTACCAAGCCGTATCAGGTGCTGGTATGGGAGCAATCCTTGAAACACAACGTGAGTTGAAAGAAGTTTTGAATGACGGTGTTAACCCACGTGATGTTAAAGCTGAAATCTTGCCATGTGGTGGCGATAAGAAACACTTCCCAATCGCCTTCAACGCCTTGGCTCAAATTGACGTCTTCACTGAAAATGACTACACTTACGAAGAAATGAAGATGACAAACGAAACTAAGAAAATCATGGAAGACGATAGCATTGCTGTATCAGCAACATGTGTGCGTATTCCAGTCTTGTCAGCTCACTCAGAGTCAGTCTACATTGAAACAAAAGAAGTGGCACCAATTGACGAAGTGAAAGCTGCTATTGCAGAATTCCCAGGTGCAGTCCTTGAAGACGACGTTGCTAACCAAGTCTACCCACAAGCCGTTAATGCTGTAGGTTCACGTGATACATTTGTCGGACGTATCCGTAAAGACTTGGATGCTGAAAAAGGTATCCACATGTGGGTTGTTTCAGATAACCTCCTTAAAGGTGCCGCTTGGAACTCAGTCCAAATCGCAGAAACACTCCACGAACGTGGTTTGGTTCGCCCAACTTCAGAATTGAAATTTGAATTGAAATAGGGAGCAAAACAGAAATCAGTAACTCGAAGAGTTTGATTTCTCCTTCGCTTTTATAATTTAAGGCTTAGGCTATAAAAGTCCACAGGACTTTTATACCACCCCCGCACAGTTGATTAGGAAGTACGAATGTTGTAGACATGAGTAGTTCCAATCAATCACTGCGTTATGATTCAGGAATCAGTAAGGATTTAGTGTTGTATTTAAATACTAAAGTCAAGCTGAATCCTATAAAGCAGAGAGACTTCTCTCTGTTTTTTTGTTTATTAGCTATCAAATGGAAATAGTCAGTCCTCACGTTTTCAGAAAATTGTCAACTTATCTGTCTGTCTTGTCAAAATTATGGTAAAATGGAAAGGATTAGAAAACGGTTGAAGGAGAATTTTATGTCAATTGATCAATTAAGAGATGTCAAACTGATCACAGCCCTTATTACACCTTTCCACGAAGATGGCTCTATCAATTATGATGCCCTTCCAGAATTGATTGAGCATCTTTTGGCTCACCATACAGAAGCTCTTCTTTTGGCGGGAACAACGGCTGAAAGTCCAACACTTACTCACGATGAGGAGTTGGAACTCTTTGCGGCTGTTCAGAAAATTGTTAATGGACGTGTGCCATTGATTGCTGGTGTCGGTACCAACGATACACGCGACTCTATCGAGTTTGCTAAAGAAGTTGCCAGATTTGGTGGTTTCGCAGCTGGTCTTGCTATCGTGCCTTACTACAACAAGCCATCACAAGAAGGTATGTACCAACACTTCAAAGCCATTGCGGATGCTTCTGATTTGCCAATTATCATCTACAACATCCCTGGTCGTGTGGTTGTTGAAATGGCTCCTGATACCATGCTTCGTTTGGCGGAACATCCAAATATCATTGGTGTTAAAGAATGTACTAGCCTTGCAAATATGGCCTACCTTATCGAACATAAACCTGAAGATTTCTTGGTTTATACCGGTGAAGATGGGGATGCCTTCCACGCTATGAACCTTGGGGCTAACGGTGTCATCTCAGTAGCCTCTCATACAAATGGAGATGAGATGCATGCCATGCTTGAAGCTATTGAAAATAGTGACCTTAAGACAGCAGCAGCTATCCAACGTAAATTCATTCCTAAAGTTAACGCTCTCTTCTCAGTACCAAGTCCTGCGCCTGTCAAGGCTGTTCTTAACCATCTTGGTTTCGAAGTTGGACCACTTCGTTTGCCATTGGTTGCATGTACTTCAGAAGAAGCCAAACGTATCATTAAGGTTGTCCTTGAAGAAGATGTCGAAGCAACACGTGAGACAGTTACAGGTGTCGTTCGTCCAGATTATTAAGAAAATGAAGTTGAGCAGCTTGCTCAGCTTTTTTAGTTGAATAGGTTAAATCTCACAAATTCAGCGGATATAGGTTCTAAAAGCAGTTTTCTATCATGAAAATTGGCTTTTTTTGATATAATTATAGTTAGTGTGCTTAAAAAGAAAGGAAGTTTCATGAATCAACTTGAACAAAAACTTGAGCAGGATTTTGGTATTGTTTTTAGCCAAAAAGACCTCTTAGAAACAGCATTTACCCATACCTCATATGCCAATGAGCACCGCCTCCTAAACATTTCACATAATGAACGTTTGGAATTTTTAGGAGACGCGGCTCTGCAATTAGTCATTTCTGTTTATCTTTACAAACGCTACCCTAACAAGCCAGAGGGAGAAATGTCTAAGATGCGTAGTACTATCGTTCGTGAAGAGAGTTTGGCAGGGTTTACAAAGGCTTGCGGTTTCGAGCAGTATATCCGTCTTGGTAAAGGGGAAGAAAAATCTGGTGGACGTGAACGTGCCACTATCCTTGGTGACCTCTGGGAGGCCTTCCTCGGTGCCCTTTATTTGGATCAAGGGTTGCCTGCAGTTGAGAAATTCTTGAATCAGGTCATGATTCCTCAGGTTGAAAAGGGGAACTTTGACCGCGTAACAGACTATAAAACAGCTTTGCAAGAGCGTCTTCAGGTCAATGGTACGGTTGATATTACTTATACCGTTATCGACGAGTCTGGACCAGCTCATGCCAAAGAATTTACTATGCAGGTAGCTGTTGATGGTAAGGAGCTCAGCACAGGTCTTGGAAAATCTAAGAAATTAGCTGAACAGGCAGCGGCTAAGGCTGCCCTTGAACAACTAGGAAATTAAGCATGTATTTGAAATCAATTGAAATGCAGGGCTTTAAATCCTTTGCGGACAAGACGCAAGTCGTCTTTGACAAGGGAGTAACAGCCGTTGTAGGTCCAAATGGATCGGGAAAATCAAATATTACAGAAAGTCTACGCTGGGCACTGGGTGAATCATCTGCCAAGAGTTTGCGTGGAGGCAAGATGCCTGACGTTATTTTTGCAGGAACAGAGGTTCGTAAGGCTCTCAACTATGCGGAAGTGGCAGTTACTCTTGATAACAGTGATGGCTTTATCGCGGGTGCTGGTGAAACCATTCGTGTGGAGCGTCACATTTATCGAAACGGTGACAATGATTACTTGATTGATGGTCGCAAGGTTCGTCTGCGTGATATTCATGACCTCTTCATGGATACCGGTCTGGGGCGTGATTCTTTTTCCATTATTTCCCAAGGTCGTGTTGAGGCTATTTTTAATGCCAAACCTGAAGAGCGCCGAGCTATTTTCGAAGAAGCCGCAGGGGTTCTCAAATATAAGACACGTAAGAAAGAAACAGAAAGCAAGCTTAATCAAACCCAAGATAATCTTGATCGTTTGGAAGATATCATCTACGAGCTGGACGGTCAGGTTAAACCGCTTGAAAAGCAAGCAGCGACTGCTAAACGTTACTTGGAATTAGATGAAGAGCGTAGACAGACTCAGCTTAATCTTTTGGTCCACGATATTGAAGTTGGTAGGTCTGACTTGATCCAGACCCAAGAGGATTTGGCAGCGGTCAAGGAAAAATTAACTAGCTATTATGAGGAACGCCATCGTCTAGAGACTGAGAACCAGGAGCTCAAGCAAAAACGCCATCAAATTTCAGAACAAATTTCTTCTGACCAACAAACCTTGGTGGATGTCACACGTCTTATTAGTGACTTTGAGCGTCAAATTGATCTTTATACCATGGAGAGTCAGCAACGTTCAGAGAAAAAAGAAGAAACTGAAGCTCGTCTCAGTGAGTTAGAGCATTTGAAAGCGGAAGCTCAGGCAGCACTCGATAAGATTAATCAAAGCCAAGTTGAATTGAATGCGGAGTTGGATAGCCTTGCCCAAGAGCTGATTGCTATTCAAAAAGAACTGGAGCAATTTTCTGATGATCCAGATACGCTTATCGAACGTTTACGTGAAGACTATGTTGGTCTGATGCAGGAGGAAGCTAAGGTTTCCAACAGTTTGACTCAGGTCACTCACGACATGGACAGTCAGACACAAGCGCTTGAGGCACAAGCTGAAGAATATAAACAAGCTCAAGCTGATTTGCTCTCCGCTCAGGAAGTGGCCAGCGAAACCCAAAAAGCTTATCAAGCAGCCAAAGAGAGTCTTCAAAGCCTCTTAGCTAGCTACAAAGAAAAGGCCCAGGCTTATCAGACTCTTGATAAGGACTATCAAGAGGCTCAAAAGCAGATGTTTGACCTCATGGATCACTTTAAGAGTAAAGATGCCCGTCGTCAAAGTCTTGAATCTATTCAAAAAAATCATAGTAATTTCTATGCAGGGGTTAAGGCTGTCCTTCAAAACGCCCAATCTATTCAAGGAATTATTGGCGCTGTCAGTGAACACTTGACCTTCGATACGCGCTATCAGACGGCTCTTGAAATCGCTATGGGGGCTAGTGGGCAAAATATTATTGTGGAGGACGAAGCGGCTGCTAAGCGTTCGATTGACTACTTGAAGCGCAATCGTCAGGGGCGTGCAACTTTCTTGCCGTTGACTACTATTAAACCACGTCAACTTAATGGACAATTTGCTCAAAGTCTTGCCAATGCACCAGGCTTTATTGGTATGGCTTCCGATTTGGTTACCTATAAGGACCGCTTATCTAATATTTTCCAAAACCTCCTAGGGGTAACAGCAATCTTTGATACCATTGACAATGCTAATAAAGCGGCTCGAGCTGTTCGTTTCCAAGTGCGTATGGTCACTCTTGACGGTTCTGAAATTCGCCCTGGTGGTGCCTTTGCTGGTGGTACCAACAAACAAAACAATAACCTCTTTATCAAGCCTGAACTGGATGCATTGACTTCTGAAATTAACCAGATTAAGGCTCAATTAAGTGATAGTGAATCCAAAGTTGAAGCCCTCAAAATCAAACGTAAGGCTCTACAGAAAGAGCTAGAAGACCTTAAGGTAGATGGTGAAAATGCTCGTCTGCAAGAGCAAAAACTAGACTTAGAACACCAACAAGCCTTGTCAGAGGTGGAGAAAAATCAAAACCTAGTGGATAGTTTCAAACAGGATTCTCAGGGAACTGATGGGGCAAATCTTCAAGATAAGGCTGAACAACTTAAAGCAGAGTTAGCACAAATTGCATCCAAGCGTGAGACCATTAACGACCGTATTGAGGCTATTAAGGAAGACAAAGACGCACTTGGCCAACAAAAACAGGTTCTCTTAGACAAGCAATCTGAACTTCAGTTGAAGGAACGTGATTTGCAAGCAGAATTGCGTTTTGCTAAGACAGAAAGTAATCGTCTTCAAGCCGACTTGTCTGAGTTAATGAAGGAATCGGATAGTCTTAAAGCCCTCCTTAATAACCAGGTCAATGATGACCAAACTGACCGCCTTCCGCATTTGCAAGCACAGCATAAAGAAGCTGTCCAACGTAAGGACGATTTGGAGCAAGCTCTTGTCCGTGCCAAGATTCAGGTGCAAGATTACGAAGGTCAGTTGGAAGACTTGGAGGAGCGTTTGGCTAAAGCTGGCAATCGTAACGAGGACTTGATTCGTCAGCAGACTCGCTTGGAAGAACGTGAAAGTCAGATTAGTCAATCGCTTCGTAAGTTTGCGACTCAGTTGGCTGAAGATTATCAGATGACACTTGAAGTCGCCAAAGGTCAGGCTAGTCCTCTTGACAATGTCGAACAAACACGCCAGAATCTGCAAGGTCTTGAGCGTTCGATTAAAGCTTTGGGTCCGGTCAATGTGGATGCTATTGCCCAGTTTGAAGAGGTTAAGCAACGTCTTGATTTCTTGAACGGACAAAAGGATGATTTGCTCGAAGCTAAGAGTCTCCTTCTGAATACCATAAATGATATGGATGATGAAGTGAAATCACGCTTTAAAGCAACCTTTGAGGCTATCCGAGAAAGCTTTAAACAGACCTTTACCCAGATGTTTGGTGGAGGTTCAGCAGACTTGATTTTGACCTCAGATAATCTCCTAGAGGCTGGAGTAGAAATTTCTGTGCAGCCTCCAGGTAAGAAAATTCAATCGCTTAACCTTATGTCTGGTGGTGAGAAGGCCTTGTCAGCTCTTGCCCTTCTCTTTGCCATCATTCGTGTTAAGACCATTCCATTTGTAATCCTTGACGAAGTAGAAGCGGCTTTGGATGAAGCCAATGTTAAACGCTTCGGTGACTACCTTAATCGTTTTGACAAGTCTAGTCAGTTTATCGTAGTTACCCACCGTAAGGGAACGATGTCTGCGGCAGACTCTATTTATGGGGTAACCATGCAGGAATCAGGTGTCTCGAAAATCGTTTCGGTCAAACTAAAAGACCTTGATTTAGACTAAAAATAGATTATATTTTCATGAAAGATAGTTGATAGCTTTATCACTATCTTTTTTCATAGTCTCAAAAAATTTGTAAGGACTTTCAGAAAAACATTAAGTTTGCGCTTTCAAAATTACGCAATCGATTGCGTAAAATGGCTTAACAAAGGCTATGATTAGGATTTTAGGGTTTATGAGAGAGAGGGTGACTTGTCATTTTGCACTGACATGTTACAATATTTAAGGAAATGTCATATGGGGATATGGTGTTTTTTGAAGTTAGTTATAGTGTATGTGTTAAGATACGATTTTCTGGACACATTTAGGCTTTGAGTAAACAAGTCTAAGAAGTCTTCTTTCGAGCAAAAAATCCAGGCTGGGAAACCTGGATTTTTTCTTTGTCTTTATTATTTTATTGGTCACCTTTCTCAGCTTGAGATTTGGCTTGTTTGATACCAGCATTGACCAAGCCCTGCATGATAGCCCCAAAAAGGATAGCTTCAAAAATGCCTGATAGCATATTATGGATTGAGAATAATTCTGTCAAATAGTCTTTATTGTCAACTAAGAAGTGAACTAGGGGCATGCCTAAGAACATGCTAATCCCAAAGTATAAACCTGACTTAAGCCCCACGTGCTTAAGTTGTTTTTTCTCTTTCTCAGTCAGTTCTTCCTCGTCAAAAGCATTAACAGCACTTATCTTTAACTTATAAGTAAGGATGCTGCTAACTAACAGAATGATAATCAAGAGGAGGATAGGATAAATACGAGCTACAAGTTCGGGATACTTAAAGCCTATAAGAAAGGCAATACAATTACCACAAAGTAAGGTAAAGAAAAGAACTACGAAAGCTATGTTACCCATTCGATCAACCTGTTGGCGCTTTTGTTCATCTAAAGGACCTGTGATACCATAAAAACGTTTAATTAGTTTGTCAGTGAAAGTTTCTTTAATCATGATTTACCTCTTTCTATCTTATATCTCTATTCGGATTTTCATCCCAAAAGAGACTGTTAAGATCCGTATCTAGAGCTTTAGCTAGATTAAGACAGAGCTCTAGTGTTGGGTTATATTTGTTATTTTCGATCATATTAATAGTCTGTCGGGAAACGCCAATAGACTTTGCGAGTTCTAATTGCGAAAGCCCCATATTTTTTCTAAATTCCCTGACCTGATTCATAATGGGACTCCTTCTGAAAGACAAGCTAATGTGTTGCTGTAAGTCGCAATTTATTAATTATGTCAACTTTATCTGACATAATTGTAGCAAGTTCCTATAGATATGTCAATTATCTTAGACATATTTTCCATTTTGGCATTAACTAAAGGATTCTTTGTCAGCTCTTGAAAGCTTTTTGTTTTTTTGGTAAAATTGATAGTAATTGAATAGAAGTCGTAGAGACTAGTAACCTTATGGAAATTGACAGGGATTGGAGGTCATGGACTGGAAGCCTCCTCAAGGGAAGTTCGGCGAATTCACTCATGAAAACGACTGACGAATCAAGGTCTGGGTAACCAGATAAAAAACGGATGGTACCGCGTGTCAACGCTCCGGGTTGGAGTTTTGGCATGTGGTTTTTTGTTTGCGATTCGAAATTGTTACATCAGAAAGGAATCTCATGGATTTACAAACACAATTGCAAGAGTTGAAAACATCAACGCAGGCTAAATTGGCTGAAATGCGTGGTGAACACTCTAAAGAATTACAAGAATTGCGTGTTGCAGTTTTGGGTAAAAAAGGCTCTTTGACGGATCTTTTGAAGGGGCTTAAAGACCTTCCTAATGAAGAACGCCCTAAAGTTGGTAAAATGGTCAACGAAGTTCGTGACGTTTTTACTGAAGCTTTTGACGAAGCCGCTAAAATTGTTGAAGCCGCTAAAATTCAAGCACAACTTGACTCTGAAAGTCTTGACGTAACCCTTCCTGGACGCCAAGTCAAACTTGGAAACCGTCATATTCTTAGCCAAACAGCTGAAGAAATCGAAGACATTTTCTTAGGGATGGGCTTCCAAATCGTTGATGGTTTTGAAGTTGAGACTGACTACTATAACTTTGAACGTATGAACTTGCCTAAGGACCACCCAGCGCGTGATATGCAAGATACCTTCTACATTACTGAAGAAATTTTGCTTCGTACTCACACAAGTCCTGTCCAAGCTCGTACACTTGATAAACACGATTTTTCTAAAGGTCCACTTAAGATGATCTCACCAGGACGTGTTTTCCGTCGTGATACAGATGATGCGACTCACAGTCACCAGTTCCACCAAATCGAAGGTTTGGTCGTTGGTAAAAACATCTCAATGGGTGATCTTAAGGGAACGCTTGAAATGATTATCCAAAAAATGTTTGGTGCAGAACGTCAAATCCGTTTGCGTCCATCTTACTTCCCATTCACTGAGCCTTCAGTTGAGGTTGACGTGTCATGCTTCAAGTGTGGTGGTAAAGGATGTAACGTATGTAAGAAGACAGGTTGGATTGAGATCCTGGGTGCTGGTATGGTTCACCCACAAGTGCTTGAGATGTCTGGTGTCGATTCTGAAGAATATTCAGGTTTCGCCTTTGGTCTTGGTCAAGAACGTATTGCCATGCTTCGTTATGGTATCAACGACATTCGTGGTTTCTACCAAGGGGATGTTCGCTTCTCAGAACAGTTTAAATAAGGTTTAGGAGGTTGTCATGTCAGTCGTTATTCGTAAGGTTCTTCCGGAAGAAGTAGCAGAATTAAAAGTTCTCTCCGAAGATACCTTTAGAGAGACTTTTGCTCATGATAATACCGAAGACCAGTTGCAAGGTTACTTTGATACCGCACTTTCTGAGGAAGTTCTCTTAGATGAAATCACTCATGAAGAATCGCGATACTTTTTCATTCTCGTTGATGGTGAAAAGGCAGGTTTTCTAAAGACCAATGTTGGTTCTGCTCAAACAGAGCAGCATTTGGACAATGCCTTTCAAATTCAACGAATTTATATCAGTCAGGCCTTCCAAGGCATGGGTTTGGGTAAGCAACTCTTTGAATTTGCGTTGCAGGAAGCCCGTGATCTAGGTTGTGATTGGGCCTGGTTGGGTGTTTGGGAAAGAAATTTCAAAGCACAGATATTTTACGATAAATATGGCTTTGAAAAATTTGCAGAACACAATTTTCCGGTCGGTGACGGTAAAGTAGACTGTGACTGGTTGCTTAAATTAAAACTATAAACCGATTATTAAGTTGATAGAGAGGAGTTTATAAGGCGATTAAACGTGTCAGTTCGTCTTTCTCTTATATCAGCTATACATATTCCTATATTACAGAAAGGATTTGAACCCGCCCTAAGTAGAGGTTTAAATTCTTCTCTCATTTATCAGTTGAACTGATAATTTTACAGAAAGGATTTGAATACGACCTCAAAGTTCGAGATTAGTTGTTTTTGAATCTGAATGTTTTGTACCTAATCATACAGAAAGGATTTGAACCCGCCCTAAGCTCTGGGCAAAAAAGATAAAGGCTCCTAGGTGCTGATGCACCAACGTTGCCTTTCCTATTTTTGCTGAGAGCTATTAACGGGCTTGGTATCATTATTATGCTAGTTAGTTATAAATGGTTAAAAGAGTTGGTTGATGTGGATGTTACCACTGCTGAACTCGCTGAAAAAATGTCGACGACAGGTATTGAAGTGGAGGGTGTTGAAACACCTGCTGAAGGCTTGTCTAAATTGGTTGTTGGTCATGTCTTGTCATGTGAAGATGTGCCTGAAACACACTTGCACTTGTGTCAAGTAGATACAGGAGATGCTGAAGGTCCACGTCAAATTGTTTGTGGAGCTCCAAATGTCACTGCTGGAATCAAGGTAATTGTTGCCATTCCTGGTGCACGCATTGCGGACAATTACAAAATTAAAAAAGGGAAGATTCGAGGCATGGAATCTCTCGGTATGATCTGTTCTTTGGCAGAACTTGGACTTCCAGATAGCATTATTCCTAAGGAATTTGCAGATGGTATCCAAATTTTGCCAGAAGATGCCGTACCTGGAGATAGCATCTTCCCATATCTTGACCTTGATGATGAAATCATCGAATTGTCAATCACACCTAACCGTGCGGATGCTCTTTCTATGCGTGGTGTGGCACATGAAGTCGCTGCAATCTATGGAAAATCTGTTCACTTCCCAGAAAAAACGGTTACTGAAGACAGTAAACCAGCTTCTGATAAGATTTCAGTAGCCATCGAAAGTGATAAAGTGGCTACTTATGCTAGTCGTGTGGTTGAGAATGTTACTGTTCAACCAAGTCCACAATGGTTGCAAAACCTTCTTATGAATGCTGGTATCCGTCCAATCAACAACGTGGTTGACGTGACAAACTATGTTCTTCTTTACTTTGGACAACCAATGCATGCCTTCGATTTGGATAAATTTGAAGATTCACGTATCGTTGCCCGTGATGCCCGTGATGGTGAAAAATTAGTCACTCTCGATGGTGAAGAACGTGAATTGACTGCTGAAGATATTGTTATTACAGTTGCTGACAAACCAGTTGCCCTCGCAGGTGTTATGGGTGGCGCTTCAACTGAAATTGACAACAATTCTAAAAATGTCGTTCTCGAAGCTGCTGTTTTTGATGGAAAATCAGTTCGTAAGACAAGTAGCCGTCTCAACCTTCGTTCAGAATCATCATCACGTTTTGAAAAAGGTATCAATAATGATACTGTCCTTGAAGCCCTTGATTTTGCTGCAGCTATGTTGCAAGAATTGGCAAATGGAACGGTTCTTGCAGGCCGTGTTCAAGCGGGGTCAGTTGATACAGAGCCAGTTCAAGTTTCTACAAGCCTTGACTACGTGAATGTTCGCCTTGGTACAGAATTGACTTTTGCGGATATTGAAGATGTGTTTGCAAAACTTGGTTTTGGATTGACTGGTGATGCTGATAAATTCACAGTATCTGTACCACGTCGTCGTTGGGATATCAGCATCCAAGCAGACTTGGTTGAGGAAATTGCACGTATCTACGGCTATGAAAAATTGCCTACGACACTTCCAGAAGCAGCAGGAACAGCCGGTGAATTGACTGAAACACAAGCACTTCGCCGTAAGGTTCGTACCATTGCTGAAGGTGCTGGATTGACTGAAATCATCTCATATGCTTTGACAACACCTGAAAAAGCTGTTGAATTTGCTGTGACACCTACTAACTTGACTGAGTTGATGTGGCCAATGACTGTCGACCGTTCAGCCCTCCGTCAGAACATGGTTTCTGGCATGCTTGATACGGTTGCTTACAATGTTAACCGTAAGAATAGTAACGTTGCTATTTATGAAATCGGTAAGGTCTTTGAACAAAATGGTAATCCAAAAGAGGAATTGCCAAATGAAATCAATACCTTTGCCTTCGCTATTTCTGGTCTTGTAGCTGAAAAAGATTTCCAAACCCAAGCAACGCCTGTTGATTTCTTCTATGCCAAAGGTATCGTTGAAGCTCTCTTTGATAAACTTGAAGTTTCAGTTGACTATGTACCGACAAAAGACCTAGCAAGTATGCACCCAGGTCGTACAGCTGCTATTGTCCTTGATGGTCAAACGATTGGATTCCTTGGTCAAGTTCACCCACAAACTGCTAAAAACTACGGTATTCCAGAAACTTATGTGGCTGAAATTAACCTTAGTGCTGTAGAAGCAGCCTTGCAACCGGCTCAACCATTTGTTGAAATCACAAAATTCCCTGCAGTATCACGTGATATCGCCCTTCTTCTCAAGGCAGAAATCACTCATCAAGAAGTTCTTGATGCTATCTACTCTGCAGGAGTGAAACGCTTGGTTGCCGTTAAACTCTTCGACGTTTACGCAGGAGAAAAACTTGGTGCTGGAATGAAATCAATGGCTTATAGCCTTACCTTCCAAAATCCAAATGACAACCTCACAGACGAAGAAGTTGCCAAATACATGGAAAAAATCACCAAAGCTCTTACTGAGAAAGTCGAAGCAGAAGTACGTTAATAGTTAAAAAATCCATCTGAGAAGATGGATTTTTAAGTGACTAGACTATGTTACAAAAAGGAGTTAATTTGTTTTTAGAGTTTTTTGACGGTGTATGGGGACACTACACTTTTGAATCTGATAAAGTCAATGTTCTGATTGATGGTTTACCCAGCTTTGCTTATCCCTTGGGGCAAGTAATATTTGTATTATTAGTCTACAGGTTACTCGTTCATCAATATTTTAAAAAATTTTTAACCATGTCACCTCAGGATATTTGGGCTTGGCATAAAGAAACGTTCCGCAAAAGTAAATTATCTTTCATTGTCATACCAATAGTTTATCTGTTCGTTTTCGGGATGACCTATGTTTTAGTTGATGATGTTTTGGCTACCGTCACTATTTACAAAGACTATAGAGGCCCTATAGCTAAAACCATTGATGGTCAAGTTGAACAAATAGATATTAGTCATGTTGGGACAAAAACGAGTAGTGCTAGGATTAATGCTCACTTTGTAAGCTCTGACGGGCAGACTTATGACATTCACCTGATAAACGGTGACAAGAGAATCGCTAATTATATGCGCCATCATGAGTCAGAGTCCTACACAGCAACCCTTTCCTTTGATAAACATGGCAAACCAGTTTACATTTCTAAATTCTGGGAATAAGCAGTCTGGATAGCTCTTTCAGGGATTTGCACTTGACAAATATGTAAATTCTCTGCATAATAAAAGAAAAAGCCATGAAAAGAGGGTAGCCATGCAAATTATTAAACGTAATGGTCAAGTTGCTGAATTTGATCCTGATAAAATTTACCAAGCCATCTTAAAAGCAGCACAGACTGTGTATGTTCTCGACGATACTTGGCGCCAAAACCTTGCTCAAGTGACGAAAAAAGTAGTGCTTGATCTTCAAGATGCTCAGGTAGAACGCCCAACCATTAATATGATTCAGTCATTGGTTGAAAATCGTCTCATGGAAGCAGGCTTTATCAATATTGCTGAGCATTATATTTCATACCGTTTGCAACGAGATTTGGAGCGTAACGGTTATGGTGACAAAGTAATTGTACACCTACGCTTTGAGCAAACTAAATAAACAAAAGCCATCAAGCGATGGCTTTTGTTGTGTCTAATTGTCACTTTGTCTTTTTTAAAATTTTTATAAAGGATTCCAGTTCCTGTCCATGACCTATCTGCAGATAAGTTTCAGAAGTTGGTCTAATAAAGGATGATTCTAAAAAACGAATCTGCTTGTGGGCTTTGAATTTTTCAAGTGAAAACTCCTTAGGAAGTTGCCAGGTCACATGTCTAGGGGAAATCTGATAAGGAATGCTAACCTTAGATTTGTCAATGATTGCTTGACTTTTAGCCATGTTTTGTTGAAAGAGGTCACCAAGTTTCTTAATGTTTTTTTGGAACATGCCATTTTCGAGATAAACGGAAAGTGCTTTTTGCATGATGAGATTGGTATCATAGTCAATAAGTCCCTTGTGGCTCAAAAAGGTAGACTTAAGATTAGGAGGTAAAACAAGGCTACCTAGGCGCAAACCTGGAAAAAGGGTCATGGAGAAGGATTTGATATAGATGGTCTGATTTTGAGTATCATAGTAGTGAATAGGGAGATTTTTACTATCACTAAAGTCTCCCATATAGTCATCCTCGACGATATAAACATTATACTGATTGGCAAGTTGGGCTAGCTTTTCTTTTTCGCTAGAATTATAGCTTAATCCGAGAGGATTGGAGTAACGACTGATAGTATAGAAGAACTTAATCTGTCCAGATTTAAAGTACTCTTCCAAGCGGTCAAAATCCAAACCATCAAAACCACGGTTTATCGTCTCGTAAACTAGATTTTGACGGTTGACAAGCTGGTTCATGCGATGATAGGTAGGTTGTTCTAAAAGAATTTTGTGGCCACCATTACCAAAATCCATCTGTGAAAGGATATAGAGGGCCTGTTGACTTCCTGAGGTTATGACAATCTGGTCCGAATTGACATAAATATCGTCAGCAATTAATCGACTCTTTAAGGCTTCAAGCAAATCTTTGAGTCCAGCTTGTTCATGATAATAGTTGAAGAGGTAGTCCTGATGACCCGCCAAACTTTCATCCAAACAAAGTTTAAAATCCTCGTAGGCCAATTGATTGTAATCGTTAAGGTTAAGAAGGACCTTATTATCGACTTCATTGCGTCCTTCGAGAACATAATAGCCACTTTTGGGTACGGCGTAAATATAGTTTTGATACTTGAGTTCCAAGAGTGCTCTTTGGGCTGTATCCTTACTACAGGCATAAGTCTGGCTAAGTTGACGAATAGAGGGGAGCTTACTCCCTTTTTTTAAAGTACCATTTTGGATATCTTTGATAATGGTCTCGACAATATCTTGATAAATACTCATAACTGACCCCTTACAGATTTTTCCTTATTTTACCTTACTTCCCTTGTCAGAGCAATAGGCCCAGAGAAATTTGACAAGATTATTAGATTTTGACATAATAAAAAGGTTGTAAGGTAAAACTAAATTCCCCTTTCAAACAAGTTTAAGGAGATTATAAGAATGACTTTAAAGAAAATCTTAGGACTTCTCGCTCTTGCTTGCTTAACAATCATCGGTTTGTCAGCTTGCACACCTGAGAAGGAACCTACTTGGACCTACGATAAAAACAAAATGCTATTTACGGGACAAGATGCTAGCGTACAAGTTCTTTCTGCAAATAAAATCGAATCACCTGAAGGTCAAAAAGCTGTACGCGTTCACTATAAACTTAGCAACTCAAGTAAAGAAACAATGAATGCCTACACTCTTTTGATGAAAGTTGTCCTTGATGTGAAACAAGAAAAGGAAGAAGTAAAGGTTGCTACAATGGTCTTTTCTCAGGATGATGACCGAGATAAGATGGCTAATAAGACCAAGATTGCACCTAAGGAAGTCAAAGAAGTCGTTGTTGACTATGCCGTTGAAGACTTTGATCATGATTTGGTTATTGATTTCTCAGACTACGGTACAGAAGCGAATGCGACTGCTAAACTTTCACTCCAAAATCTTGAGAAGGCACCTGTAAAATATTTTGATAAGAAAGCTCAATAAGATTTATCACCACATACTTGTGTGGTGTTTTTTGTTGTCTAAAATCTGTACCCGGACAGTAGCTAAAATACTATCTTGTTTAATCGTCAGAATTTTCATAAACTTAGACTATATTTATTTATCAAGGAGTTTTAGGTATGTCAGCAAAACGTTTAACCCTCTCTGCTTTTTTCATGGCACTTGTGATTATTTTGAGTTCTAGTCTCTTATCCATCCCTGTACCGGGTGGTCATTTCTATTTTAATGGGATTGTTATTTTCCTAGTTGGTTTAATTTTCCCACCTACAGAAGCAGTGATTATTGCAGGTATAGGTTCCTTCATCGGAGATTTTCTCTTTTACCCTCTTCCTATGTGGGTAACTCTAGTGACCCATAGCCTTCAAGTTCTTGCTATTGCACTTATTGTTGGAGGGCGTTTAGGAGAATTGAGCAAATCTAGGGCATCTTTAGGTCTCTTGCTTGGGGCTATTATTGACCTAGTAGGTTATGGCTTAGGAAGAGCCTTTATCTATGGTACGCCAGCTTATGCTATTATGAAGATTCCATTTGACCTTGTAGCTGCTATTCTTGGTTTAGGAGTGGCCTATTACATTTATTTCCACACAAGCTTTGTTAAACAGTTTAAAAAGACTTGGGAAGGGAAATAGATGACTAAAGTAATTGTTGCCAATGACCTCGTTGGTCTAGGTAAGGTTGCTTTGACTAGTAGCCTCCCTATCATGTCAGCCTGTCAAACTGAAGTCCTTCCCTTGCCAACGGTTCTTTTATCTTCGCATACAGGGGACTTTAATAATATTTATGTACGGGACCTTACAGATGACCTAAAAGGGTTTTGTAAGCAGTGGGAGTACTTGGATTTTAAAGTAGATGGCCTTGTGAGTGGTTATTTTAAGTCAGAAGAAGAACTAAAACTTGTAGGTCAATTAGCTCGCGATAAAGAGTTACCTCTATTTGTTGACCCTATTATGGCTGACAATGGCCGTCTCTATCAAGGTTTTGATAGACACTATGTAGAAGCCATGAAAGATTTCTGTCAACAAGCAGATGTCATCATTCCCAATCTGACAGAAGCTGCCTTGTTGACGGATACTCCATATCTTGAAGCAGGTTCCTATGATAAAGTCACTGTTGAAAAGCTTTTGAGAGATTTGGCCAAGCTTGGCACTCGGAAAGTTATTGTGACAGGTATCTCTTTTGAGACAGACAAAATTGGGCTGGCTTATTTTGATAAAGAGACCAATGAAACGGCTTATCTTATGAGGAAAAGCTATAAGTCTCACTTTTATGGCAGTGGAGATCTTGTAACAGCTGTCTTGGCATCAGGCTATTTTCATCATCTGAATTTACTAAAAGTAGCTAATCTTGCCTTAGATTTCATGGATCAGGTCTTGTCTTCAACCCTAGCTAGTGGTCGTCCTTTAAAATATGGTCTCTGCTATGAGCCCCATATCGGTTATTTATTTAGTGGTTTTAATGCCCTATTGGAGGAGAAAAATGAAAAGTGATAAAACACGTGAATTAGTTGAATTGAGTTTGTACGCAGCTCTAATTATTGTTAGTGTACAGTTCATTCGTATTCCTTTTGGACCTCAATTTGTCCATTTGGGAAATGCTCTGGTTGTGATTGCTGTGTTGATTTTCGGAGCTAGGAAAGGTGCGCTAGTCGCAACAGTGGGCCTAGGCTTATTTGATATTTTCAATGGTTATGCTGCTGAGGTTTGGATTACTATTTTAGAATCTTTGATTGTTTGTTTTGTTCTCTATCTTGTTTTTGAAAAGCTACTCAAATCAAATGACAAAATGATGAACATCATTATTGTTGGCGTGATAGCTGCAGTAACCAAAATTATTTTGAATTTTGTTAAGTATACGATTATTAATAGTGTCGTTGCGGCTATACCACTAAATGCTGCCATGGCATTGGCACTTACTAAAATTGGTGGGACCTTTGGGACATCAGTAGTGACAATCATTGCAGTTCCGCTCCTGTATCCTGTCTTCAAACGTATTTTACAGAAACATTAAGGATTTAGCAGGTTTGTCCTGCTTTTTCTTTTTAATTTTCCAGAAGCAGAGGTCCAAATTTTCACTAAAAAATGGTAAAATAGTAAAGTTAATGTCAAGAAAGGAAAGGGCTGAAAGCAGGTTTAGCCCAGATATACTATGTCTATTTTAGAAGTCAAAAATCTTAGTCACGGATTTGGTGACCGTGCTATTTTTGAAAATGTCTCATTCCGTTTGCTCAAAGGTGAGCATATCGGTCTTGTCGGTGCTAACGGTGAAGGAAAGTCAACCTTCATGTCTATCGTTACTGGAAAATTGCAACCAGATGAAGGTAAGGTAGAGTGGTCTAAGTATGTTACAGCGGGTTACTTGGATCAGCATGCAGTTCTTGAAAAGGGAATGACAGTTCGTGATGTCCTTCGTACGGCTTTTGATGAGCTTTTTAAAACTGAAGAACGCATCAACGAAATTTACATGTCTATGGCTGAAGAGGGTGCTGATGTTGATGCTCTGATGGAAGAAGTAGGAGAGCTTCAGGATCGCTTGGAAACGCGTGATTTCTATACATTAGATGCTAAGATTGATGAGGTTGCTCGTGCTCTTGGTGTCATGGATTTTGGTATGGACACAGATGTAACAGACCTTTCAGGTGGTCAACGTACCAAGATTCTCTTGGCCAAGTTGCTACTTGAAAAACCAGATATCTTGCTTCTCGACGAGCCAACTAACTATTTGGATGCAGAACACATTGCCTGGCTTAAACGTTACCTTCAGGAGTATGAAAATGCCTTTGTTCTTATTTCGCATGATATTCCGTTCCTAAACGATGTGATTAACATTGTCTATCATGTTGAAAATCAAGACTTGGTTCGCTATGCAGGTGATTATGATAATTTCCAATCTGTCTATGCTATGAAAAAGGCACAATTGGAAGCTGCCTATGAACGTCAGCAGAAAGAAATTGCAGACCTTCAGGATTTTGTTAACCGTAACAAGGCGCGTGTTGCTACGCGAAATATGGCCATGTCTCGTCAGAAGAAATTGGATAAGATGGAAATTATTGAATTGCAGGCTGAGAAGCCAAAACCTGAATTCCATTTCAAGGAAAGCCGTACACCTGGACGTTTTATTTTCCAAACCAAAGACCTCGTTATTGGTTACGACCGCCCTTTGACCAAGGCTCCTTTGAATCTAACCTTCGAACGTAATCAAAAAGTAGCTATCGTGGGTGCCAATGGTATCGGTAAGACTACTTTGCTTAAGAGCCTGCTTGGTATTATTCAACCACTAGAAGGAGAAGTTGAAACAGGTGACTTTATTGACCTAGGTTACTTCGAGCAAGAAGCAGAAGGGTCACGTCAGACGCCTCTTGAAGCGGTTTGGGATGCCTTCCCAGCCTTAAATCAAGCTGAGGTCCGTGCGGCTCTAGCCAAATGCGGATTAACCTCTAAGCATATTGAAAGCCAAATTCAAGTGCTTTCAGGTGGAGAACAGGCTAAAGTTCGCTTCTGTCTCCTTATGAATCGTGAAAATAATGTTCTTGTTCTGGATGAACCTACCAACCACTTGGATGTTGACGCCAAGGATGAATTGAAGCGTGCCCTTCAGGCCTTCAAGGGCAGTATCCTTATGGTATGTCACGAACCAGAATTTTATGAAGGTTGGACAGACGTTTGGGATTTTAATGAGTTAGTATAGAGATAAAAGAGTGTTGACATTCTCTAAAGAGAAAGTTACTCACTCTTTTTTTATATTTTAAAGCAAAGTAACTTTCTAGGATTTGGTAAGACAGTGATGGTGTTAAGAAAGGTAACCGTCATCATAAAGTGTTTTTCTACCTATTTTGACATGATCTACTTGGGTTTTGAGCATAGAAACTTAATTTGTTCAAAAAGTAACAAAGTCTGAGCATAAAAGGTGTAACCGTTTTCCGATTATGGTAGAATAAAATAGTAAACTATTATCAAAAGAAAGTTGGATAAACTTATGTCAAAAATCGTAGTTGTTGGTGCTAACCACGCTGGTACTTTTAGTATTAATACTATTCTCGATAATTACGGAGACCAAAATGAAGTAGTTGTTTTCGACCAAAACTCTAACATTTCATTCTTGGGTTGTGGTATGGCTCTTTGGATCGGTAATCAGATTTCTGGTTCAGACGGACTCTTCTATGCAACAAAAGAAGGTCTTGAAAGCAAAGGTGCTAAAGTTTACATGAACTCACCAGTTGAGTCAATTGACTTTGATGCTAAAACTGTCACAGCTCTTGTCGATGGTAAAGAGCATGTTGAATCATATGATAAATTGATTTTGGCTACTGGCTCACAACCAATCTTGCCTCCAATCGAAGGTGCTGAAATCAAAGAAGGTAGCCGTACTTTCGAAGCAACACTTGAAAACCTTCAATTTGTTAAACTTTTCCAAAACGCTCAAGAAGTTATTGATAAGTTGAACGACAAATCTCAAGATATCAAACGTGTAGCGGTTGTAGGTGCTGGTTACATTGGTGTTGAATTGGCTGAAGCTTTCCAACGTCATGGAAAAGAAGTTATCCTTATCGACGTTGTTGATACATGTTTGGCTGGTTATTATGACCATGATTTGACTGAACTTATGGCTAAAAATATGGAAAGCCACGGTATTAAATTGGCATTTGGTGAAACTGTTAAGGCAGTTGAAGGAGATACTAAAGTTGAACGTATCGTCACTGATAAAAATGCTTACGATGTCGACATGGTTGTCCTTGCAGTAGGTTTCCGTCCTAACACAGCTCTTGGTGCTGGTAAATTGGACACATTCCGTAATGGCGCTTACCTTGTTAATAAGAAACAAGAAACATCAATCAAAGACGTTTATGCAGTTGGTGACTGTGCTACCGTTTATGACAATGCTCTTGAAGATGTGAACTACATTGCCTTGGCTTCAAACGCTGTTCGTTCAGGTATTGTCGGTGGTCATAATGCCGGTGGTGGCGATGTTGAATCAAACGGTGTTCAAGGATCAAATGGTATCTCAATCTATGGTTTGAACATGGTATCTACTGGTTTGACAGAAGAAAAAGCAAAACGCTTTGGCTTCAATCCAGCAGTAGTAGAATCAACAGATCTTCAAAAAGCTGCCTTCATGGAAGATGAAAATGAAGACGTTACAATCAAGATTGTCTATGACAAAGATACACGCAAAGTTCTTGGTGCTCAAATGGTATCACGCATGGACATCTCTATGGGAATCCATATGTTCTCATTGGCTATCCAAGAAGGTGTAACTATTGACCGTCTTCAATTGCTTGATTTGTTCTTCTTGCCACACTTTAACCAACCGCTTAGCTATATTGCTAAAGCAGCTATCTCAGCTAAATAATTTTAAACAGCTAATTCAGTCGAATTAGCTGTTTTTTCTTTTTTTAATACGAAAAAAGCCTCCTACTGGAGACTTTTATTTAACTAATGTTAGATTAGTTTTTTGAAGCTTCTTGGAAATCAGGGTTTTTCCATGCTTCATCAATGATAGCTTGCAATTCGTCAGCAGAAGCTTTCATTTTTTGTTGTTCAGCATCGTTCAATGGGATGTTAACTGGACGTACGATACCGTGTGCACCTACGATAGCAGGTTGACCGATAAAGACGTTGCTTACACCATATTGACCTTCTTGGAATACAGACAATGGAAGTACTGCATTTTCATCGTCAAGAATAGCTTTAGTGATACGAGCAAGGGCAACGGCGATACCATAGTAAGTAGCACCTTTTTTGTTGATGATTGTGTAAGCGGCATCACGAACACCTTCGAACAATTCAACTAATTCAGATTCTTGAACGTTTTGAGTGTCTTTAAGGAATTCTTCAAGGTTTACACCGGCGATGTTAGCGTGTGACCAAACGGCAAATTCTGAGTCACCGTGTTCACCCATGATGTAGGCGTGAACTGAACGAGCATCAACGTCAAGTTTTTCAGCAAGTGCTTGACGGAAACGAGCTGAGTCAAGTGAAGTACCTGAACCGATAACGCGTTCTTTAGGGAATCCTGAGAATTTCCATGTTGAGTAAGTCAATACGTCAACTGGGTTAGCTGCTACAAGGAAGATTCCTTTGAAGCCTGATTCAACAACTTGAGTAACGATAGATTTGTTGATAGCAAGGTTTTTACCAACAAGATCAAGACGAGTTTCACCTGGTTTTTGTGGAGCACCAGCAGTGATAACTACAAGGTCAGCATCCGCACAGTCTTCGTATTTAGCTGCGTAGATTTTCTTAGGTGAAGTGAAAGCAAGCGCGTGGCTTAGGTCAAGCGCATCACCAACAGCTTTTTCGAACAATTGTGGAATTTCGATGATACCAAGTTCTTGAGCGATACCTTGGTTTACAAGTGCGAAAGCGTAAGATGAACCTACGGCACCGTCACCAACGAGGATGACTTTTTTGTGTTGTTTAGTTGCAGTCATGGGTCTAAACATCTCCTTATTTTTTAATTGGGTTACCCCGTACACTGCTTATTCTACCACTTTAAGTGATGGATGTCACGAAATAATAAGGAAATAATAGATGAAAGCGTTTACACAACTGAAAATTAAAGCGTTTTATGGTATAATATTATAGAAATTTTCTATACTCTTTTATTAGAGTTTGGAATGATTTGAATGAAAGAAAAGAGGCATTTTTAGAGTGCAAGATAATAATTTAATTGACGTTAATTTGACGTCTGAGATGAAGACAAGCTTTATCGATTATGCCATGAGTGTTATCGTGTCTCGTGCTCTCCCAGATGTTCGTGACGGTTTAAAACCTGTACAACGTCGTATTCTATATGGAATGAATGAGCTTGGGGTGACACCTGATAAGCCACATAAAAAATCTGCCCGTATTACCGGGGATGTCATGGGTAAATATCACCCACACGGAGACTCATCTATCTATGAAGCCATGGTTCGTATGGCGCAATGGTGGAGCTACCGTTACATGTTGGTTGACGGTCACGGGAACTTTGGTTCTATGGATGGTGATGGGGCTGCCGCTCAGCGTTATACTGAGGCGCGTATGTCTAAAATCGCCTTGGAAATGCTTCGTGATCTCAATAAGAATACCGTTGATTTTCAAGATAACTATGATGGATCAGAACGTGAGCCAATCGTTCTTCCGTCTCGTATTCCGAACCTTCTTGTCAATGGTGCGACAGGGATTGCCGTTGGTATGGCGACTAACATCCCACCACACAATTTGGCTGAAACGATTGATGCTGTCAAATTGATGATGGATAATCCTGAAGTCACAACACGTGAACTGATGGAAGTTCTTCCTGGTCCAGACTTTCCAACTGGTGGCTTGGTCATGGGGAAATCTGGTATTCACCGTGCATATGAAACTGGTAAGGGTTCTATTGTTCTTCGTTCGCGTACTGAAATTGAAACAACTAAATCAGGTCGTGAGCGTATTGTTGTCACTGAGTTTCCTTACATGGTCAATAAGACCAAGGTTCATGAACATATCGTTCGTTTAGCTCAAGAAAAACGTATTGAAGGGATTACAGCAGTCCGTGATGAGTCTTCTCGTGAAGGTGTACGCTTTGTCATCGAGGTGCGTCGTGATGCTTCTGCCAATGTTATCTTGAACAATTTGTTCAAATTAACGCAACTTCAGACTAACTTCAGCTTCAACATGTTGGCCATTGAAAAGGGTGTTCCTAAAATCCTTTCTTTGCGTCAAATCTTGGCTGACTATATTGCTCACCAACAAGAAGTTGTGGTTCGTCGTACACAGTTTGACAAGGATAAGGCTGAGGCACGTGCTCACATTTTAGAAGGTTTGTTGATTGCCCTTGATCATTTGGATGAAGTGATTACGATTATCCGTAACAGTCAAACTGATGCTGAGGCTCAAGCTGAGTTGATGGCTCGCTTCGAACTCACGGAACGTCAAAGTCAAGCTATTCTTGATATGCGTTTGCGTCGTTTGACAGGTTTGGAACGTGATAAGATTCAAAATGAGTACAATGATCTCTTGGCTCTGATTGCTGATTTAGCTGATATTTTGGCAAAACCAGAACGAGTCATTGCTATCATCAAGGAAGAATTGGACGAAAGCAAGCGTAAATTTGCAGATGCTCGCCGCACAGAGCTTATGGTCGGAGAAGTTATTTCTCTTGAAGATGAGGACCTCATCGAGGAAGAAGATGTTGTTGTCACTCTCTCAAATAAAGGGTATATTAAACGTTTAGCCCAAGACGAGTTCCGTTCACAAAAACGTGGTGGTCGCGGTGTCCAAGGTACTGGTGTTAACGATGATGACTTTGTTCGTGATATTGTCTCAACAAGCACTCATGATCACCTTTACTTCATGACTAATAAGGGGCGTGTATACCGTCTTAAGGGGTATGAAATCCCAGAATACGGTCGCACAGCCAAAGGCTTACCTATCGTCAATCTCTTGAAGTTGGACGAAGGTGAGACTATTCAAACAGTCATTAATGCCAAGAGTGATCAAGCTTCTGAAAATAATCACCTTGTCTTTGTAACTCGCCAAGGTCTAGTTAAACGTACAAAAGAAACGGAATTTAAGAACATTCGTCAAAATGGGTTGATTGCCTTGAAACTTAGAGAAGGTGACGAGCTAATCAATGTCTTCTTGACTACTGGTAATGAAGAAATTGTCATTGGTACTAAATTTGGTTACAGTGTACGCTTCAAAGAAGACACTATTCGAAGCATGAGTCGTATGGCTGCCGGTGTTAAAGGGGTAACTCTTCGTGATGGTGACCAAGTTGTTGGTGCAGCTGCCATTACAGAAGACCAAGAAGTCTTGATTATCACTGAAAAAGGTTACGGTAAGCGTACCTCAGCTACTGAATACCCAACGAAGGGTCGTGGTGGTAAAGGTATCAAGACTGCCAATATCACAGAGAAGAATGGTAACCTAGCAGGTATTGTAACAGTGTCTGGTGATGAGGATATCATGGTCATCACCGATACAGGTGTTATCATCCGTACTGCCGTTGCTAATATTTCACAAACTGGTCGTGCCACTCAAGGGGTTAAGGTCATGCGCTTGGATGACTCTGCTCGTATTGTAACCTTTGCTTTAGTTGAGCCAGAAGAAGTTGAACAAGCTTCCGAAGATCAAGAAAGTGGTGACAACTAATGAGCAAGGATAAGAAAAATAACGTAACAAAAAAACGCCGTAAGTGGCTTGATATTCTTCGCTGGGTGTTGATTGTTGTTCTCTTAGTTGTTGGTCTAGCCTTGATTTTCAATAAGTCTATTCGAAACACAGTGATTGCTTGGAATACAAATAAGTATCAAGTGAGCAAGGTTTCTAAAAAGACTATTGAGAAAAACAAGGAAGCTAAGACTAGCTTTGACTTTGATACCGTTAAATCAATTAGTACAGAGTCTGTCTTGCAGGCACAGATGGATGCTCAAGAGCTTCCTGTCGTTGGTGGTATTGCTATTCCAGAGGTAGGTATCAATCTCCCTATTTTCAAAGGACTAGGCAATACAGAGTTGACTTACGGTGCAGGAACGATGAAAGAGGATCAAGTCATGGGTGGTGAAAACAACTATTCACTAGCTAGCCACCACGTCTTTGGTATTGCCGGTGCATCTGATATGCTATTTTCACCGCTAGATAAGGCTAAGGAAGGTATGAAGATTTATCTTACGGATAAAAATAAAGTCTATACTTATGTTATTAGTGAGGTGAAGGTTGTTCAACCAACTGAAGTAGCAGTAGTTGATGATACACCTGGCAAGTCTGAAGTTACCCTTGTAACTTGTACGGATGCCGAAGCAACTCAGCGTACAATCGTCAAAGGTGAATTGAAATCACAGGTAGATTTTGATAAGGCAAGTTCAGATATTATTGAAGCCTTTAATAAGTCATACAATCAATTTCAAAGTTAAGAAAGGGCCTTCGGGCCTTTTTCAATGGAGGAAAATATGTTTTTAAATACAGTGCACCATGTTGCTATTATTGTTTCTGATTATGACTTGTCTCGAGATTTTTATGTCAATAAACTTGGTTTTGAGATTATTCGGGAAAATCACCGTCCGGAACGTCATGATTATAAGTTAGACCTACGCTGTGGAGGTATAGAACTTGAAATCTTCGGCAATAAGACCAGTGATCCGAACTATGTGGAGCCCCCAAAACGTCCGTCTTATCCTGAGGCATGTGGCTTACGTCATTTAGCTTTCAGAGTGACTAATATTGAAGAGGTCGTCCAAGAGTTAGAACAAAAGGGTATCTCCTGCCAACCTATTCGCAAGGACACTTTTACCGGTGAAAAGATGACTTTCTTTGCTGATCCAGATGGTCTTCCCTTGGAGTTGCACGAGTAGTTTTTTTAACCTTAATTTTTTAAGTCATGGTATAATAGGTGAACGGCTGAGCCTAGAGTCAGTCGTCCTTTAGGAGATTATGGAATACTATTCTATTTTCGAAAGGAAACACATATGAAATTGAAAAAACTTCTTGTTACTGGGATGGCTATATTGGCTTCAGTAACAGCCTTTACTTCGGTTGCTCAAGCAGCAACATCATCACAAGTCCAAAAGGTTATTGATGAATCTTATGTTCAACCAGACTATGTGATGGGGTATTCATTGTCGGAAGAGCAACGAAATGAAACCTTGAATTTATTAGGGTATGATAGTAGTAAGGATACTAATGTCAAGACCTTGACGACATCTGCTTACGCCAATATCATGAATGTCGCTGACGATTCTAGTCTTCAGCTATATTCTTCGGTTAAGCTTGCTAAGCTGGGTGCTAAGGAAACCTTGAGTGTAGAGATTGTGACACCGCAAAATATCACGAAAATCACTCCAGATATGTACCGTAATGCTGCCACGACACTTGGTATTGAACATGCTAAGATTACGGTAGCAGCACCAATTGCAGTTACAGGAGAAAGTGCCTTGGCTGGTATTTACTATTCCCTTGAGCAAAATGGGGCTAAAGTTTCAGATGAAAGCAAAGAGCTTGCGCAAGAGGAACTTAAAACCCTTTCTCAAATCAATGAGGAAAATTCTGGTAAGACTGACTATGATGCAGACAAGCTTAATGTAGCTATGACTGATATTAAGTCAGCTGTTGCTGATAAAGGGGATAAGTTGACTGAAGACCAAGCTAAAACGATTGTTCAGCAAACAATTAATAATTACAACTTGAATCTTTCTGATACGCAAATTAACCTTCTGGTGAATTTTGCTATGAATTTATCTAAGTCTTCAATCATTGATAGTGCTAGCTTTAAGTCAACCTTGAGTTCACTTAAAGATTCTATCGTTTCGAAAGCTGGTAATACTTTCTCTGGAATCAACCTAAACTTTAATGCCAACAAAGCGGTTGAGAACAGCAAAAATATTTTTGCACAAATCTGGCAAGCTATCGTAGATTTCTTTACAGGACTTTCTAAATAGTAAAAGAGCTATCCATTTGGATGGCTTTTTTCTATTTTTCAGAAAATATGTGAAATTCTATTGAAATTATTCCAACAATTGTGTAAAAGGTAAACATCAATTCAGATTATTCTGAAAATTTATTTTAGGAGATTCTCTTATGTCAGAAACAAATATATCTAGTCAGTCTACCTGGCGTAGTAAAATAAAAGCAATGGGACCTGGTATCCTAATGGCTTCAGCGGCCGTAGGTGGTTCCCACATCGTTTCATCAACTCAAGCGGGTGGTTCTTATGGATGGGCCTTGCTAGGCTTGGTTATTCTAGCTAACCTCTTTAAATACCCATTCTTCCGTTTTGGTGCTGAGTATACCGCAGATACGGGTAAAACCCTTGTTGAAGGTTATGCTGAGAAAGGTAAGTTCTATCTTTGGGTATTCTTCATTTTGAATGTCTTTTCAGCCTTGGTTAATACTGCAGGTGTTTCTATTCTTTGTTCAGCTATCATTGCTAGTGCCTTTCCAATGCTTGGTTTGAGTATTACAACATGGTCAATCATTTTGGTTGCAATCATTTGGGGTATGTTACTCTTTGGTGGTTACAAACTTCTTGATGGCATGGCTAAATGGATCATGTCAGCCTTGACTATCGCAACAGTAGCAGCAGTTATTATTGCAGCAATCAAACACCCAGAGTACAGTGCTGACTTCGTTGAAAACAAACCGTGGAAATTAGCAGCCCTTCCATTTATTGTTTCACTTCTTGGATGGATGCCAGCTCCAATTGAAATTTCAGCCATTAACTCACTTTGGTCAGCAGAGAAAAAGAAAACGGTTGATTTTAACACTGATGATGCCCTCTTTGACTTTAACGTTGGTTTCATCGGAACAGCTATTCTTGCAGTATTCTTTGTAGCACTCGGTGCGCTTATCCAGTATCCAACTGGTAAACCAGTAGAAGCAGCATCAGCTAAGTATATTGCTCAGTTTGTTGGTATGTATGCCTCAGTGCTTGGTGAGTGGTCACGCTATTTGATTACCTTTATCGCTTTCTTATGTATCTTTGGTACTGTGATTACTGTTATCGATGGTTATTCACGTGTTAACGAAATTTCTCTTCGTCTTTTGTTTAACCAAAAAGAAAAAAATCAAACACCATTGAATGTTTGGATGACATTGACAGCTATTCTTGGTCTCATCATTATTTTCTTCTTCCAAGGTCAAGTAGCAACAATGCTTCGTTTTGCCATGATTGGTTCATTCCTTACAACACCTTTCTTTGCGCTTTTGAATTATATACTTGTTACAAAAGCAAAGAGAGACCTTCCAACTTGGTTGAAAGGACTTGCTATTGCAGGTTTGATTTTCTTGTTCGGATTCGCCCTCTTCTTTATCTGGGCTTTGGCTATTGGTAAAGCAGGTTAATAGGATTAAACGGTTTCCATATGGAAGCTGTTTTTTATTTTAAAGGAGGGGGGAGGAGAGATTATACCCAAGAGAATACAAAAAAACCATTCCAATTGGAATGGCTTAACAACAAGATGTTGCTTATTTGAGACCGTATTTTTTGTTGAAACGATCCACGCGTCCGTCTGCTTGAGTGAATTTTTGACGGCCAGTGTAGAATGGGTGTGAATCTGATGAAATTTCTACACGGATAAGTGGATAAGTTTCACCTTCGAATTCAACTGTTTCATTTGAGTGTTTAGTTGAACCGCTAAGGAATTGGTAACCAGTAGTTGTGTCCATGAATACTACTTGACGGTAATCTGGATGGATATCTTTTTTCATGTTAAAATATTTCCTTTCTGCCATGGTACTTTCCGCACCATAGTTTTTTTAACTATTTTAGTTTATCAAAAGGTGGTCTTCTTGACAAGTCTTTTTTACTATTTTTTAGGAAATTCGCATTTTGTAAATGCCGCCTGTCTGAAAGCATCGATTATCTTTATCAACGATGATAGCTTCAAGATTTGGTTGTGAACTAACTTCCTGGAAAATGCGTTCTAGACTTGAGCCAAATAAACGTGTCGTCCAAATTTCACAATCGACTGAGAGGGATGAAATAATGGTAAGACTAGCTAGATTACTAGAGACAGGGTAGCCAGTTTGACTATCGAAAATATGATGATAGGTTTTGCCATTTATTTCAAAAGTGCGTTCATAGATTCCTGATGTGACAATAGACTGGTCTCTTATAGCAAGCACCATAAGATTTGTGTTTCTAGTCTCCTTGGGATTTTGAATACCAATCCGCCATTTTTTATCAGGATTATGGAGAGCTGGTCCAAAGGTTAGAACATTACCTCCAAGATTGATTAGGGCACTGGTCACTTTTTCTGCTTTAAGAAAATCTGCAATACGATCTGCAATATATCCTTTTGCCAGGGCACCAAGATCAATTTTCATCCCTTTTTCTTTGAGAAAAACGCTTTGATTTTCCTCGGATAGAACAATGGCATTGGGATTGATAATTTGCAGGAGCGGAGGAATTTCTTCAGGCAGAGGCAGCTTGGCATCCGAAAAACCAATGCGCCAAGTCTGAATGAGAGGTCCTATGGCAATGTTAAGGTGACTTTCAGGTTGGCAGCTATGCCATTTTCCAAGAGCAATAAGTTCAAAAAGCTCTGGGTGAACCGTCACCGAATGTAAGCCTGCTGCCTTGTTAATTTTCATGAGTTCGGAACTGTCATCATTGGCTGAGAAACGCTTATTGTAGGTATGTAGGAGTGCTTCAACCTGGTCTAGCAGGGGTTCTGGTTCTTCATGATAGATAGAGACGTCAATCACAGTCCCCATGAGACGTACACGACGATTAGTGAGTTGCATGGGCAACGGTATCCTTGATTTCTTGATAGATTTGTTCGTTTTCGTCTAAGCTGTAGGAATTGGCACCACTAGCAAGTGGGTGGCCTCCACCGTCATGACGTTTAGCAATCTCGTTGATGACAATGCTTTTACTGCGCAGACGTACACGGTAATGCCCTTCAGGCAGCTCTACGAAAATAGCCCAAGATTCGACGCAATCAATACGACCTGGAGTGCCAACAATTGCAGAACTTTCAGCATCAGTGACATTGAATTCATCCAAAACCTTTCGTGTCAAGACAACTCGAGCTGCACCATTTTCATCGACTTCTAGATTATCGAAAACATAACCTTGTAATTTAGCAATTTTGAATGGGAAACTATCCATACGACGAGCCATTGCTGCAAAATCAAAGTCGTATTCACGAAGTTTAGCCGCAATTTGAAGTGTTTTAGGTGTCGTAGACGGAAAGAGGAAGCGACCTGTATCGCCAACTATTCCATTATAGAGAACACGTGCAGCCGCATCTGAAAGGGCTAAACCGACAGTGAGGGCCCAGTCTGTCACAATTTCGCTGGCACTTGAAGCAGTAGTATCAATTAAAAGAAGGTCTCCGTAAGCATCATCGTTAGGATGGTGGTCAATTTTGATAAGAAAGTCGCCCTTACTATATCGGTCATCATCAATACGAGGAGTATTGGCAGTATCGGTAACGATAACAAGAGCTCCTTCATAATCCTGATCAGCTACTTCGTCCATCTCAGCAATCCAAGATAGAGTTGGTTCATTGATACCAGTTGCAAGGACCTTTTTATCTGGAAAGTTTGTTTTCAAAATTTCCTTCAAACCTACTTGACTACCGATAGCATCGGGGTCTGGTCGCTGGTGGCGATGAATAATAATAGTGTCATAAGCTTTGATTTTTTCTAAAATAGCTTGAAATACAGTCATAAAAATCTCCTTGTGATTTTTTTCTATTATATCATGAAACAATAGAAAAACGGTTAGCCTAGGCAAACCGTTACAAAAATTAGATATCTTTATATTCGACTTCAAGTCCGCGTTTAACTGCTGGACGGTTAGCAATTTTCTCAGTCCAAGCTTGAAGGTGCTTGTATTCTTTTACATCAAGAAAAATACCAGCCTTATCCCAAATCTTATCTTGGGCAAGACGACCATACCAGGACCAGATAGCGATATCAGCGATGGTGTATTCATCCCCAGCAATATAAGGTTTGCTTGCTAATTCTTTATCCAGCAAGTCAAGTTGGCGTTTGGCTTCCATGGCAAAGCGGTTGATGGCATATTCGATTTTTTCAGGTGCATAGTGGAAGAAGTGCCCAAAGCCACCACCTAAGAAGGGAGCAGCACCTGTTTGCCAAAAGAGCCAGTTGAGAACTTCCGTACGTTTTGCGTAATCAGTTGGAATGAGTTTTCCGAATTTTTCAGCCAAGTAAAGCAGGATGTTAGCTGATTCAAAGACACGAACCGGTTGGTCTTCAGAGTAATCCATCATGGCTGGAATCTTTGAGTTTGGATTGATCGAAACAAAGTCGGATCCGAATTGGTCACCGTCACCAATCTTAATACGATAAGCGTCATAGCCTGCTTGAGTCACACCGAGTTCTTTCAGTTCTTCAAGCATGATAGTTGCCTTGATACCATTAGGTGTCGGAAGAGTATAGAGTTGGAAAGGTTGGTCACCTTTAGGTAAAGTTTGTTCAAAACGTGCACCAGCTGTAGGTTGATTGAGGCCGCCCCAGGCACCTCCCATAGAGGTTGGATTTTGCCAAACTTCTGGTAAAATATAGTCAGACATAAAGTTTCTCCTTGTATTCTTGATAGTTACATCCTAACAAAATGCTAATGGCATTTCAAGAATCTACTACGTCCTATTAGCGCGACACCTTGACTTTTTCTATAAGAATGATAAGATAGTAAAAATTAATTTTTAACTGATAAAAACATATTGTTTAGAGAGGAAGAAAAGAATGACTGCTATTGATTTTCATAAGTTGGCTAAAACAGAACTACACTGCCATTTGGATGGTTCTCTATCATTGGAAACTATTCGTCACCTAGCTGACTTAGCAAAGATTGAGTTACCTAAGGATGATGCGGAGCTCAAACACCATGTGACAGCCCCGGCTACCTGTGAGAGTCTCCTAGATTATCTAGAGGCTTTTGATTATATTCGTCCTTTGCTTCAAACAAAGGAAGCTTTGACTATTGCGGCTTATGATGTCGCTAAACAGGCTGCTCTTGAAAATGTTATCTATATTGAAGTGCGTTTTGCTCCCGAATTGTCAATGGATAAGGGGTTGACTGTCGCTGAAATCATTGATGCCGTTTGTCAAGGCTTACGTCAAGCTCAAGAAGAATTTGGAATTGTAGCTAAGGCCCTAGTTTGTGGCATGCGTCAATCCAATCAAGATTTAACGGCTCGTATTCTTAATGAAGCAAATAAGGTTGAAGATAGTGACTTTGTTGGTTTTGATTTTGCCGGAGATGAGCATCATTATGGACCTAAAGCGATTAAACCTCTAATTGAACAAGTCCAAAGTTACAACCGTCCCATGACTTTTCATGCTGGTGAGTGTGGTTGCCCAGCCTTTTTGGCTGAGTCGATTGCCATGGGAATTAAGCGTAATGGCCATGCAACGATCTTGGCTCAAGAGCCTGAGCTTTTGGAAGAGTTTGTCAAAAATGGTGTCACAGGAGAGTTATGTTTAACAAGTAATCTGCAGACTAAGGCAGCCGTTACAGTTGCTGATTTTCCTTATCTAAAAATGAAAGCAGCAGGTGCGAATATTACCATTAATACAGACAATCGTACCGTTTCGGATACAAACCTTACCAAAGAGTACGAACTCTATCACAAGCATTTTGATAGCTCAGTGCAAGACTTTTATGCTCATAATAAGACGGCAATCGAAGCTTCATTTGCTAGTGACGAGGAGAAAGAAGAACTTCTTGAAAAATTGGCTAAAGCATATTCATAAGAAGCTATTAGACTGGTGAAATGTTATTAGGATGATAAGATTGAACCATTTGAAACACAAGTCAAACCTATTATAAAAATAAGGGAGTGAGGCGAACTTTTTTCAAAAATTGTTCAGTCTCTCTCCCTTTTACGCTTGGAATTATGATAAAATAAGTACAATACATATTTTAGAGGAGACTGGTTTGGCACAACTTTATTTTCGCTACGGCACCATGAATTCTGGGAAATCCATTGAGATTCTTAAGGTTGCCTATAATTACGAAGAACAAGGAAAACCAGTGGTACTAATGACCAGTCGTTTGGATAATCGAGATGGGGTCGGCTATATCTCTAGTCGTATTGGCATGAAACGGAAAGCCTATCCTATTGGTGATGATACGGATATTTTTGGTTACATTGCTAATATGGTTCCACGACCTTACTGTGTTTTAGTTGATGAGGCTCAGTTTTTGACCCGTGCGAATGTCTATGATTTGGCACGAATTGTTGATGAGTTAGATATCCCAGTGATGGCTTTTGGTCTCAAAAATGATTTTCAGAACAATCTCTTTGAAGGTTCTAAATACCTTTTGCTTTTGTCTGATAAGATTGATGAGATTAAGACCATTTGTCATTATTGCTCAAGAAAGGCAACTATGGTTCTTCGTATGGAAGATGGGAAGCCAGTTTATGAGGGAGCACAAGTTCAAATTGGAGGACACGAGAGTTATATCTCTGTTTGCCGAAAGCACTGGTTTAATCCACCTCACGAAAACATAATCCCTTTGAATAAGGCCTAAAATGACTATTAGTTATATAAGGAGTAAACATAACAAATGAATATTTATGATCAGTTACAAGCGGTTGAAGACCGTTATGAGGAATTGGGTGAATTGCTTAGTGACCCTGAAGTCGTTTCAGACACTAAACGTTTCATGGAATTATCGCGTGAAGAAGCAAATACTCGTGAAACTGTGACAGCTTACCGTGAGTACAAGCAAGTCATCCAAAGTATCTCAGATGCTGAAGAGATGATTAAGGAAGCAAGCGGTGATCCTGACTTGGAAGAAATGGCTAAGGAAGAACTCAAAGAATCCAAAGCCGCTAAAGAAGAGTATGAAGAACGTTTGAAAATTCTTCTCTTGCCAAAAGACCCTAATGATGACAAGAATATTATCCTCGAAATTCGTGGGGCTGCAGGTGGTGATGAAGCTGCCTTGTTTGCTGGTGATCTTCTAGCTATGTACCAAAAATACGCAGAAACACAAGGTTGGCGCTTTGAGGTTATGGAAGCCTCTTATAATGGTGTCGGTGGTATCAAAGAAGTGGTTGCCATGGTTTCAGGGGAATCCGTGTATTCTAAACTCAAATATGAATCAGGAGCACACCGTGTGCAACGTGTGCCTGTGACTGAAAGTCAAGGTCGTGTTCATACCTCTACAGCAACTGTTTTGGTTATGCCAGAAGTTGAAGAAGTAGAGTACGAAATTGATCCTAAGGACCTTCGTGTTGATATCTATCACGCTTCTGGTGCCGGTGGTCAGAACGTCAATAAGGTTGCGACTGCGGTTCGTATGGTTCACATTCCTACTGGAATCAAAGTAGAGATGCAAGAAGAACGTACACAACAGAAGAATCGTGATAAAGCTATGAAGATTATCCGTGCGCGTGTTGCGGACCACTTTGCTCAAATCGCCCAAGATGAACAAGATGCTGAGCGTAAATCTACTGTTGGTACAGGGGATCGTTCAGAGCGTATCCGTACGTACAACTTCCCACAAAACCGTGTAACGGATCACCGTATTGGTTTGACCCTTCAAAAATTAGATACGATTTTGGCTGGGAAAATGGATGAAGTCATTGATGCTCTAGTTCTTTACGATCAAACTCAAAAATTGGAAGAGCTTAACAAATGATTTTAGCGGATGTCCTGGCTGACTATGAGAAGCAGCTTGATGCTGTTGGCGAAGAGCCAGAGGCCCTTTCCTTCGTTTATCGTGGTTTGAAGCAATGGGACTTGACTCATTTTGTTCTTCAATTGCGTCAAGAAGTTTCAGAGGAAGATGCAGAGTTGTTAGCTTATGTATTCAGCCAACTAAAGAATCACAAGCCTGCTCAGTATATTTTGGGTTATGAAGATTTTCATGGCTTGCGTTTTCAGGTTGATGAGCGTGTCTTGATTCCACGTCCTGAAACTGAGGAACTAGTGGATTTGATTTTAGCGGAAAACCCTAGCTCAGAGCTCAAGATTCTTGATATCGGAACTGGGAGTGGTGCTATTTCGGTATCTTTGAAAAAGAATTGCCCCTTTTGGCAAGTAACAGCTAGTGACTTGTCAGCTGACGCCTTAGTACTTGCTAAAGAGAATGCTAAGCTAAATCAGGCAGACATTAACTTTGTGCAATCGGATGTTTTCGAAAATCTTTCTGATAGTTTTGATATCATTGTGTCAAATCCTCCTTATATTTCTGAAAATGATAAGAACGAAGTTGGTATCAATGTCTTGGCTAGCGAGCCCAAAATGGCTCTGTTTGCTGATGAAGAGGGACTTGCTATTTATAGACAGATTGTTGAGGACGCAGATAAGTATTTAACTCCAAAAGGAAAGCTCTACTTTGAAATTGGCTATAAGCAGGGCCGTGATTTGAAGAAACTCTTGTCTCTACATTTTCCTGATAAGCGTGTGCGTGTTCTTAAGGACCAATTTGGGCAAGATAGAATGGTCGTGATGGATGATGAAAAGTAATAAAGTGTTAAGAGAAATCTTGGCTGACGGTGGAGCAGTTGTCCTTCCCACAGAGACTGTTTATGGTCTATTTGCTAAGGCTTTAGATGAGCAAGCTGTTGACCATGTTTATGAGCTAAAAAATCGTCCCAGAGATAAAGCCATGAATTTGAATGTCGCTTCTTATGAAGATATCCTGTCCTACTCAAAAGAGCAACCCAAGTATTTGAAACAATTGTATGATGCTTTTTTGCCTGGGCCATTGACCATCATTTTAAAAGCTAATAGTCAAGTACCTAAGTGGATTAATTCGGGTTTGGCGACAGTTGGCTTCCGTTTGCCAGACCATCCTGTCACTAGAGAGCTGATTCAAGCGGAAGGGCCTTTGATTGGTCCATCTGCTAATAAGTCTGGGAAGGCTAGTGGTCGTTATTTCGACGATATTAGAGTACAATTTGATTTTCAGGTGACTGGCTATCAAGATGATGATGCCTTGTTAGGGGTAGATTCGACGATTTTGGATTTGTCTGTTTCACCTGCTAGGATTCTCAGACAAGGGAAAATTACAAAAGAAGACCTATTGGCGGCTCTACCAGAGTTGACCATAGAATAAATGACTAACAGAGACCTATGGAAGTGTGAGATAACTTCCAACTATATGTGGGTGAGTTGATTGAAAGCCCATTAGACCTCAAAGGAGACCTCTATGATTTTTGATAAAGAAGATTACAAAGCATTTGACCCTGAACTATGGAACGCCATCGATGCTGAGGCTGAACGCCAACAAAACAATATTGAGTTGATTGCCTCTGAGAACGTGGTATCTAAAGCTGTTATGGCTGCTCAAGGAACTCTCTTGACTAACAAGTACGCAGAAGGCTATCCAGGTAAACGTTACTATGGTGGTACAGACGTGATTGATGTGGTTGAGTCTCTTGCTATTGAGCGTGCCAAAGAACTTTTTGGAGCAAAATTTGCCAACGTGCAACCTCACTCAGGTAGCCAAGCCAATGCTGCTGTTTACATGTCATTAATCCAACCAGGTGATACGGTTATGGGAATGGATTTGTCAGCGGGTGGTCACTTGACACACGGTGCACCAGTTAGCTTCTCTGGTAAGACCTATAACTTCGTCGCTTACAATGTGGATAAGGATACTGAACTCCTTGATTATGATGCCATTCTTGCGCAGGCTAAAGAAGTGCAACCAAAACTCATCGTGGCTGGTGCTTCAGCTTACTCTCGTATCATTGATTTTGCTAAATTCCGTGAAATTGCCGATGCTGTAGGTGCTTATCTCATGGTAGATATGGCTCACATTGCAGGTCTTGTGGCGTCTGGTCATCACCCAAGTCCAGTTCCTCATGCACATGTGACAACTACAACAACTCACAAGACGCTCCGTGGTCCTCGCGGTGGTTTGATTTTGACTGATGATGAAGCTATCGCTAAGAAATTGAATTCTGCAGTCTTCCCTGGTTTGCAAGGTGGCCCTTTGGAACACGTTATTGCTGCTAAGGCTGTTGCTCTTAAAGAAGCACTTGACCCTGCCTTTAAGGAATACGGTGAAAATGTTATCAAAAACGCAGCTGCTATGGCTGATGTTTTCAATCAACATCCAGATTTCCGTGTTATCTCAGGTGGCACTAACAATCACCTCTTCTTGGTTGATGTGACTAAGGTTGTTGAAAATGGTAAGGTTGCGCAAAACGTTCTTGAAGAAGTTAATATTACTTTGAACAAGAATGGTATTCCTTATGAGCAGTTGTCTCCATTCAAAACATCTGGTATCCGTGTTGGTAGTCCAGCCATTACGAGTCGTGGTATGGGTGAAGCTGAGAGCCGTAAAATTGCTGAATTAATGGTACAAGCTTTGGAAAATCATGATAAACCTGAAGTTTTGGAACACATTCGTGGAGAAGTTAAAGCTCTTACAGATGCCTTCCCACTCTATTAAAAACTATGTTAGATTTATATATTAAACGCATTATCATTCACCAGTTTTCGCCAAATGATACGGAGCTGGTTTTAGCTGAAGGACCTCTTGAAATAACGCCTCGCTTAGATGAGTATTTTCGAAAGAAACTCTCTAAAGTTTTCTCAGATGAGGCTAAACGGGGCTATTTCGATGCGGAAAATGTTTTTATCAGTCATCTAGGAGATGATTTGATGGAAAGTTCTGTTAAAATTTCCCAACTTTGGAAGGAAGAATTTGTCATTTCTGAAGATCAAAAGACCAATGATTTGGTCTTTATTCAGTTTGATAAAGAAGGGCAAGAATATTTTGCTTTCTTGCGTATTGCTCTCAAGGACAGTTTGATTCATTCTTTGGGAGATGGCCAACATCCTATTCAATTGTCACAAAATAATTTGCCATCTGCGGCTCAGACACCTGATGAAGCTTTGGTAATCAATCGTAGTAGTAAGCAGTATTATTTGATTGAAAAGCGAATCAAGCATAATGGAAGCTTTGCCAATTATTTCTCTGAGAATCTCTTGCAGGTCCAGCCTGAACAATCTGTCAAGAAATCGATTAAGATGGTCGAAGATACTGCTCAGAAGATTGCCGAGAATTTTAATCAGGATGACTTTAATTTCCAAGGAAAAATGAAATCAGCTATTTTTAATAACCTGGAAGAAGACCAAGAGTTATCACCTGAAAAATTGGCAGATCAGCTCTTTGATAATAATTTGACAGCTCGTTTGACCTTCGTTGATGAGCTTAAAGAGGTTATTCCTGAACCCATTTCGGTTTCAGATATTGACCATTCACGTCAAATTAAGAAATTGGAGAATCAAAAATTATCGTTATCGAACGGAATTGAGTTAATCGTGCCTAATAATGTTTATCAGGATGCCGATAGTGTTGAATTTATTCAAAATCCTGATGGCACCTACTCTATTCTCATCAAAAATATCGAGGATATCATCAATAAATAATATGTTTAAATGGATAAGACGTCTGGCAGTTTTTGTCGTAGTCCTCATCTTAGGTATCCAATGTTATCGAATCCATGCCAATGTTCAACATGTCTTAACCTATGAATCCATGGTTAAGGAGGTATTGGCTGAGGACGACATTGATAATACAACCAATGTCGATTTGGTGTTGGCTATGATTTACACAGAAACCAAGGGGAAGACAGATGACGTGATGCAGTCCAGTGAAAGTTCTACAGGGGTGACTAACTCCATCACAGATCGAAAAGAAAGTATTCGTCAAGGGGTGACGGTGCTGTCAGA